>NZ_JABZSJ010000028.1:0-33370 GCF_015262605.1 Prevotella aurantiaca
AGACAAGGTAAAGGAAGAATAAAAAGAGGATGTATCAATTTTGACACACCCTCTAGTTTTAAATATATAGAAAATAGAAAGCGGGTATGCCATATTTTTTGGCATACCCGCTTAAAGTATAGTGCTATTAAGAGCAAACTTCAGAAGAAGTTTCTCGTTTTACTTTAATACCATCTTCTTTACAAAAGAATTGTTACCATCTACACATTTGATAATGTAAATGCCACTTGGAATATCGCGGTTAGGTACTTCAACACCATAAACGTTGTAGATGAATACTTTTCCTGCGAAACCATTTACATTGAGTGTTCCATTAGCGAAGCTAAATTCAGGTACCAAAAGATTTCTATTGTCAGTAATAGACATTGTTGGATTTGGCATAACTTTAGTTTCTGCAGCATTCTCTATCTCGCCTTTACTATTAAGTAATAAGGCAACAAGATACAGATTATCGGCATTTTGAACATTACCAGGAACTTCAAGTTGTGCTGCATACTCTACAGTTTCGTCTGCTTCTACACTGGTAGGAATACTTCCTTTTATTCCTTCATAGCTGTAGTTCATACGTGCTACGTGGTCCATATCGATAGCAACTGAACCAGGAAGATTTTCAAAACCTCCCATCTTTCCATTCTTACCGCCAGTATAATAGTTAGCTTGTTTATAGCCCTTTATACCATTCTCAATAAGAACAAAGGAAATCTTATACTCCAAATTCTGTTCAGCAGCAAAGAATGAAGAGAGCGCCTTTGCGTTTATTTTCTTCTTGCTGTCATCAGTAAAGTCTGCTTGAACTTCAATTCCTACGTGAGGATTCTTAGTAACATACTTGTTGTGCATTACTTCCAAAGTTGCTGCCTCTGGTGAAGTTGAGTTCTTCAAATTACGATTGACATAACAACCAGGATATCCTCTAAATGTAAGATTGCTATAAGACTCTGTTTCCAACCCATCGCTCTTATGAACAGCAATACCAATAAAGGTTTCTGGATATTTCTCAGCCATGTGTCGGAAAGCTACAATACCTCTTGGACACCAACCACACCATGTTCCTGTACCTTCTTCTACAACAAAACGTTGCTTTGGAACGCTACCTTTAACCTTTATATTTGTAAAGTCGTTATTGTTGCCAGCGTATGCATCAGCCTCGCCATCAACGCTAATAAGTCTGAACTTTATTGTATGTAAGCCGTCTTTGCTGAATCCAGGATAATCAATAGAGAAAATTTTCTCTACGTTAGAGCCCATTGTGGTTTTGAATTCCATTGTTTGCTCTTCAGCATCGTCTACGGAATAACCTACTTTTAAGATTCTTGCAATGCGTGGACTTAAGTTTATTACACCAAATTCTAACTTACAAGGCTTGTTCTTTTGCACAATAACGTTGCGTTTTGTAAAGAGCCATAAATCCTTAGGCATATCTTCCCCTGTTATTTGTGCTTGAATAGTAAGCGAAAGTGCATTGTTAGTAGCATAGTTTTTCCAACCATCACCTAAGTCAGCCCAGCAACCATTTGGTGAATACATGTCTGCATGTCCCATTGAATAGTTGTCGCCTTCATAGCTATAGCCGATATAGAAACCATCTCCATCTATCGTATAAGGAGAGCTTAGCTTTACATTGTTCCAGCCATTGAATAACTTTCCTGCTGTTTTGACGCTACTACTTTCGCCATTAAGATCTTTTGTGATGAAAACCTTAACATCATTCGCCATTGCTGCCAATCCTATTTTGATAGTAGATATGGTCTTGCCTTTGTAGAGTTCTGCAACTTCAGCAGGAATAAAAATGGCACCTTTGGCTTTTTTCATTGAACCAAATTCGCCTGTAACCTTATTGTTACAATATCCCCAGAAACAGCTACCTATTTCTGCTTTTGCCTCAAAAGCGCAAAGACAAAGTAATAACGAGAATAAAAAAGCTATTTTTTTCATACACATAATGTTAATTAGTTATACAAATTTTCTGTGTAATAACATTCTTACCATTGCTTGCTTTCACAATGTATAGACCATCTCCTAATTGGCTTGTGCTAACTTTTCTGCCAGATACATCGTAGATTCCTACAAGATGATAACCTTGAGACATGTATAGTTTGCCATTAAGAATAGAGAAAGCCTTGCCGTTATCATCAGAAGTATGTGAGGTTATTCCTGATGTATTAGAGCAGAATGCTTGTGTAGAGTTATAAATGGTGCGTTTTGCAGCATCCTCATTATAGTTGTTAACACAAGAAACGATACGCATATTGTTTACATTCCATTCTGGCTTTATCTGAACTGTGTAGGTCTTTTCGAAGTCATACTTTGAAATATCTAAAGCATCGCCCCATGCGTTACCACTGAGTACAGCTCTTATTACACCATTCTGCACATAAGTATCTTTGCCTTGTTGCTGTGTGCTCTTAATATTATCTTCTACAAGCCAAGTTGTTAGGCGTAAATCAGTTTGTAGCGGCATTTCGTTTGTTCCTGCATGACCACTTATCTTTACATCGATTTGTTTGCCATTAACTTTTGGCTCAGCCTTCAAAGTTACGAAAGAATATACACCTTTTGCTAAATCAGTTAGTTGAGATACTGATTCGCCGTCTGCAATGAAATAAGCTGGACCTGGATCTTCAAGACCACTTACAATAATACGGTCAACGGCGATCGCTGGAACGAAGGTTTTAGAATTGCCATATAGTTGCTCGTATTCTTTATCTGCATCAATTTTGAATTGGTCCTTTTGTTGCTTATAATCTAAGTGGTGTTTTACACGAATAACATCATCGCGTGTTCCTAAAATGTCAGTGTATACTTCGTCTGCTATAGCACACTCGTTGTAACCTTCAGAAGTAAATTCCTCAAAAAGAACTGTGCGATCTACAGGACCAGTTCCTTCTTTAATAGAGTAACCTTTACGTTCTGCTGAGTTGTCTGCTATGTCAGGGTCGGTAACTCCATTAACTTTTGTAACTGTAAATGTTGCTGTGAAGTTTCCTTCTGCTGGAATAGAAATATTATCTAATCTAACTTGTTGAGGAGTATTGTTAGGAACATCGAAACCATTAAGTACAACCTCTTTGCTTTGGAGACCTTTTGCAGATACTGTAAGTGTAAGAGAATTTATTGGAGTGATTCCGTTGTTCTGAATATAAGCAATGTATGACTTAGGTTTGTTTTGTTCAACATATTCGCCTCCATCTTCAGATGTTAGTTTCATTAACGAGATATCGTTGTTTGGAACAGTATTACCTGATACAACGGCACGGATACAAATATTTTTATCTATACCAGTTGTATTGTTAAACCAGTTCATATCATAACCATACCAGTTTCTACCTGTTACAGCATAACGGCTTTGGTCGAATAAGAGGCAGTCGTAATCTTCACCATCATTCAAATAAAGTATGTAACCGATGTAGAGATTCATATTTTTTTTGATGGTTACAGGCTTATTGAAGCTCATTTTATTCCAACCTTCTTTATAGTTGGTAGTAGCTCCTTGAGCTAATGTGGTTTCCTTCATGTTCTTTAAGTCAGAACAAATGAAGTATTCAACCATATGTCCACGTTTAGGTGCAATGGCAAATTCGATAGATTCGATTTTGTCGCCAACATACTTGTTTAGTAATTCTGCAGGGAAGTAAACCGCTGCATGATACGTATGTGAACCTGTTATCTGTGCAATAAGGCCTCTGCTTACTTCAGGTGTGCTATAGCCTATGCGCATTTTTTCGTTAGAAGATGGTGCTTTAAGGCTCTGGTTTGAAGAAAGTGGTCCTAATTTAAACAGACTTTCGTTTGCTGTTTGAGCAAACAAGCCTCCCCCCGTAAAGGGGAGACTTGCAAGCGATAACAGAAATATATATTTTCTGAAAGAGTTCATTGTTCTATTTAACATTAAATTTCATACTTGTAGCGACACCATTCTTGTCAATCGTACGTACAATGTAAAGTCCGGCAGACAAGTTGAGTCTTGTTTGTTCCTTGCCAGTAACATTGATCGTCTTGACAAGTTTACCATCTACAGAATAGATGTTGGCTGTCTTGATATCCTTTCCGAATGTCATTATACCACTATTAACATCGTAGAAGAATGTTTTGCCTGCTACGTGTGTATTGCTGATATTGTTTGCAACGTCGAAACCAAGATAGAGGATTGGAGCCGAGTTGTAAGCATGAGACTTAGACATATCGAATGGAGCAGCTTCTGCATATTCCAACATTCTGTAAACATTAGAAGAGTTAGCGTTGAATACTTTATATACTGCACAGAACATAAGATTAGATGGAACTGCACCTTCTTTGTCGAATACTACGATGAGGTTCTTTGTCTTATCGTACTTGAAAGGAGTCTGAAGGTCGAATGCCAAAATGTTGTTTTGTCCTGGTTCAAGAGTATATTCACCATCGTAAACAAGAGTAAGTTCGTCATCTTTCAACCATTGTGAACGAGAACTGAAACTTTCTTTGTCGGTATGTGCAAGATAAATCTTAACCTTGAATGGATCAGTTCTATCTGTCAAGTTACTATTAGCATTGTAGATGTAACCTAAACGTGTGATATTGCCATTCTTGTCAGCATTAATTTCAGATGCAAGGTAAACTGATTGTGTTTTCTCGTACATATCGCTGTTCATACAAGGTCCGTGAGTATCTTCTCCTTCGTCCTTACCGCTTGTTACGATATTTGTCCAAGGAGTGGTACCAGCAGGATTAACCTTGATGCGAACAACAGATGTTGTATCATTTCTGTGCTCTTGGTCTCCATCAAGTCCTACGATAGCGTAGAAATCGAACATACCATCTTTTGTTGGATTGAATGTTACAGGAACTTCAGCAATCTTACCAGCCTCTAATGTAGGAACGTTAGTAGTTTCGCCAACAAGAGTCTTGTTACCTTCATCATTGCAATATATCTTGATGCTATACTTGCTTTGTGACTTAGAACCTACGTTACGAACTTTAACAGTACACTTGTTGTCATAACCAACAACAGCTTCTTGAATGCCGTTAATAGAGAATGCCTTCAAGTCATTTTCTGCAACATAATCTACGTTGATACCAAACAATCTGAAGTTATTGTATTGACTATGTGTAGCGATAGACATTCCAAAGTAATATGTTCCGTCTGTTGGTGCAGTAAACATATCCTCGAATTTCTCGCGAGTATACATATTCTTATAAGAGTAATCTTTCTCTTCTCTGATAACAGTTGCGCCTGAGAGGTCTTCGCCATTAGTGCCCATTGTTAGCTTTAAGTCGAAAGGAGTCTCCTTTTGGTGTGCATAGAAGTCGGTTGTAATACGATAAGTCTTACCAGCTTCAAGCTTGAGAGGAGGTGAAGTTACAAATCCTTCAGCTTCTTTGTAGTTGCTATATCCAATCAAACACTTAGAATCTTCATCGTATCCACCACAATAGTAGAAGAAGATTGATTGAGTGTTTGGACAATACCAACGATTTGCATCGTCTTGAGTTCCAAACTTGAGGTCAATAGGAGTTGCTAAAGCACTACCAGCCATAATGCCTTCAGATTCTGCAACTTCTCCATTTCCAGCATTACTCTTAGCCATTATCTTGTAAGAGTATTTTTGTTGTTCGCCCAAAGTCTTGTCTTCGTATGTTGTTGTAGTTATATCTTTTGCTACCACAACATTGTCTGGCATACGTGTTAAAGTATAAGTAAGTTCTGATGCTTTGATATAACCATTATTCAAGCCCTTTGTAGGAGCTTCCCAAGACAAATCAATACCTGTGCCTTTCTTCTTAATTTGTATGTTTTGAACGGCTCCAGGAACATCGATACCCATGTAACAACGTATGCTATCAGGCACACCCTTTTCGCCAGACACACGTGAAGCAACAACATAATAAGTATTTATGCCAGAATATGGGTGTGTGTCTACATATGACATAGGTTTACCCATCATATTTGTAGCATCGATTGTGGCAATGAGGTCTGCGTTGGTTGCAGAAAGAAGAGTTGCTGTTGGTGTAAGTTCTGTTGTATTTACATTTTGCTTTTTACGATAAACCAACACCTCTTTGAGTTCTGTAAGGTCATTATTGTTCCATGCCTTTGTTGGGTTTACCCACTTAATGGTATCAGCCATTGCACCATTTACGTCAGCTCTTGCATCAATACCTGATACTTGTGCAGCTGCAGTACGTGCGTCAGCAGTCATATATGGAATAGTAAGACCAACAAATGAGTTTCCAACATTGAACCATGATTTGCCATCGTAAATACCAGTTGCGGTGTCAATGGTATAGAGAGTTGTTGCTCCATAGTCTCCTACAGGTATCCACCAAAGGTCTCCTGTGGTAAAGTCAAAGCTCATAGTACCAAAGTATTTTTGGATATAAGTCTCGCCCCATTTGCTCTTACATTCTATTGCAGAGAGCTGATTGAAGTCACCATTAAACTTAACGAGTTCAGTACCTACGATTGATTCGTCTGTTTCACTTTTAGCTTTTGGACGTAACATATAGCAGTTGCCATCATAATCAAAAGTGAAATTGTAGTAAACACGATCTAATTTCTTAACTTCAGAGAATTCACCAGTTTCCTTATTGATGGTATAAAGTACAGAGTAAGCGTTTACAATTTTTTCTTCTCCATCAATAATTTGTGTTTCATAATCTTTGCCAAGACCGAAAATTTCGTCTGTAGCATGATTATAACTCATAGCGTAGACATCATAACCAATGTACCATCTATTCTTTTCAGTTTCATTAAACTTGTAGATAGTAGTGGTATCTCCAGTAGCAACGTTTAACTTTGCAAAATACAAAGGCTGCACTCCATAGGTATAAGATTGGCAAAAAATAGTGTAGCAGTCTTTGCCATCGAATGCAGAACAATATGGACCATGAGCTTGGTGCTGGTCTTCATCTGATGTAAAGTTCTTTAGTGTTACATATTCTGAAGCTTTTCCAGTACGGAATTTAATCCAACCACGCTTCTTGTTTTGGCTTACCAACTGGCCAGCATACATGGTAATACCTTTTGCTTTGTCATCAATTGCCTGTGGTATTTGATAGGGTGGGGCCATCATAATAGGCGATGATGTTTTTTCTCCCAGCTTTGGGAAAGAGTTCGCAGTCGTCTGTCCAAAGCTTGGAATAGCCACCAAGCTTGCCAGCAGAACGCCTGAAGAATAAATAAAATGTTTCATGTTTAAAATGATTTAAAGTGAAAATGGAATATGTTTAATAGTAATATTTATTTCTTAAGAAACTTCATTGTGTGCGTAACGCCATTCTTTACAGCCTTCAACAAGTAGATACCAGATGGTACTATGTCCAAGTTGAGCTTGTCAGTGTTCTTAGCTGAGATGACAGTAACGCCTGAAATGTTTGCTATCTCTAAGCGTTCGCACACTGTAGAAGTGCATAGTATGTTGTTATTCTGTATAATTTTGAAAGCATCGTTACCTATTGTGAAGATGCCTGATGAATTTTTTTCCTTGTATTCTACCATCAAGAATGGAATATACTCGGAAATAAGGATGTCGTCTTCTTTTATATCTTCAGTCTGACCATCGTATCTTGCTGAGCGAGCGTCGCCTTTAGGCATATCAAAAAGCCATTCTGGGTGTTCCGAATCAGCTATGACATCATCACCAGGAAATGCTTCAAACTTGAAGAGAAGGTTTCCTTGTGTATACTTGAAAGGCTTGTCGAATACAATTTTAATTTCCTTGTTGTCGCCAACTCCTTCTATTGTAATCTTACCGTCATATACATTTGTCCAATCAGTTTGGTCGAAGAAACCAAGATATCCTGAATCTGGAGCTTTTGTATTATTACGATTTGTAGTTTTTATCGAAATCTTAGCAGGGAATGTATAAGACAATTTGTTCTTACCATTATATTTAAATTGTACTGCTACGATGTCTATATTCTTTTTGCGAATTTCGTTTTCAAGGTATAAACATTGCGACTGAGCGTATGCTTTCGTGAGATAGAAAGGCATTACCCAGCCATAGTTTTCTATTCCGTTCAGTGTAATCCATTTTTCTGCATCGGCTGCATCAACTTTCACTTTCAATGGAGTTGCTGAAACGTTATCGGCTGGATAAGTATCACCAGCCAGTACTACACGTGCAGAAACATTTACATCGCCTTTGCTGTTCGGAGTCCAAATCACTATAATTGTGGTTGTTGTGTCAGGCGCAACGCTTGTTCCTGTAGCTGTTCCAAGTACTTCTTGATTGTCGGTATTGAGCAATTCAACAGTATAATTACCTACAGTTGCTGATCCTTCGTTGCCTACAGTAACGATGAAAGGTTGTTCTATGTTGCAGTTAGCCGTAACAGAACCCTTTATTTCCTTAATACTTAAGTCCTTATCGCTATACTCACGAAGCGAAATATCCTTTAAGAAAATCTTGCCTTTCAGAGCGTCTGAACATGCGTGGAAGGCAATATGTCCTGTTGTTTCAGAAGGAGTGAACACATCTTTGCCGTAGTAATAATTTTCTGAAGCGGTATGGAACTCTCCTAAATCCTTAATTAACGTTGTTAATTTCTCAGGAGTTGCCTGCGTACCATAGTATACTTTCATCTTCTCCATCACTGGTTTATGAGTTGTAGGGTCTATCCAGTTTGCTGAAGAATAGGTGTAACGGAGTTGGTATTTCTTATTTTTTTCAAATACTAATTGTGGAGAAACCAACCAGTCATCGGCACTCTTCTCGCTTCGATCATATAGTGTGCTTGATGTATTTTCGTTGAAATTCCACGTCATTCGGTCTTGATTGTGGTCGATTATAGTCCATCTGTCAAATTCAGACTTTGTTTCAAGACTAGAAATGAAAGGTATAGACTCTGTTGAACCATAAGCAACGGTGTTGGAAGTAGCAGAAAGTCCTTTGCCTTTTTTGTTGTAAGCAGTAACAATATAACTATAGCCAGCATGGCTTGATACGTTATCTTTTACAGAACGGGCAGCAGTTCTTGTTGCAACCTTTGCGCTATCAGGCAAGCGAACAACATCGTAGGTGAGGGTAGAGTTATCAAAATACCCATCGTGCGCACCTGTTGTAGGTTCATTCCATGTGATGGTACCTTCTGTACCAGTTGCTACAAGTTTTACATTTAGCGGTGCTCCTGGTACATCTTCACCAATAAACGTAGCTGTTTCTTTGTAAATTCCATCTCCGTTCTGGTTGTAAGGAACCACCTTATATATATAGTAACCTTCAGAAACTTCTGCGTCTTTCCACGTCATATTTTCCCCTTTACCAGTTGTGGCTATGGTTTTAACAAGTTCGTTATTACGATAAATCTTTATTCCATCGATAGTTGTTAAGGTTTTATTGCGGTAATTGAGCATTGGAGTAGTCCAAGACAAGGTTGCGTTATTGGCTCCTTTTTCTCCAGCTTGTATGGTAAGTGCTTTAACATACGATGGGGCTTCGTCTGCCACATACTGGTATGGAATTGCCATTGAAAGTAGTTGCAATCCGTCATTTATAAGCTTTTTACTAATTGAAGTTCCTGTTTCAGGATTTAGTTCTACCATATATGCTTTGTCGTCAGCCGTTTGAGCAACCCACCATAGACGGTGTGTAGTTTTGTCAAACTCCATAGATTGGCTATAGTTACCTATATTTATACCGATGCCTGTAGATGGGCTTACCATCTCTACCTTGCAGGTTTGTTTTCCAGCATCTATGGAACTCTGGTCTATTCGTACGAGGAAAGACTTCGTAAGGTCCCTTTCTGTTGTTACAGCATAGAGGAAACCGTTATCAGCAGAGAGCGTAAAGAAAGGCTTTTTAATGCTTGCAACCTTAACCAAAGCGTAGGTTGTGCTGTTGATTTCGTATAAGTCAGTGGTGAATTTGTCTGTGTCGTAGTGTATTCCAAAGATTTTCTCAGTCTTTGGGTCGTATGTCATTTCATCTAAAATAAGTATTGGAGTGTTTGCCGGAATAGTTGTTTTACTTTCATATTCACCTGTTGTTGGGTCAATAATGCTTATTCCATGCGGCATAAGTACGTTTGTGTAGAGTGTTGTTTCATAGGCAATGTATTTGTTTCCAACGTATGTACCTGCTGTAAAGACTGGTGTTTTCCCCATTATAGTACCATAATCTTTTATTAAGGTGTAGTTGTTGGGATTGTCCGTCCTAAAGGAGGTTAGACCATTGGTGCGGTATTTCATGTCGTAGCGCAGGTAACCGCAGACCTTTGCTTCTCCATCTGGCACATCGTATATAGGGATTCTTTTGTCTTGAACGCCTGTTTTAAACGGTTGTGCACTGCAAAGATTGTTAATACCAAATAGTATTGCTAATGCAATAAATAACTTTTTTCTCATTGTAAGTTGTCTTTAGATAAGGTTAGGATTATAGCGTTAAAGGGTAAAGTTATTATTTTTTGATAAATATAAGCATATTTTTATGTAGGAAAGTTTACAATTTTACCATAAAATAACAAATAAAAGCAAGTATTAATCAGTTGTATACAATAATTAACACATAGTAAAAGCAGTTTCATATAGCTATTAAGGCTCTTTTGGAGACTCAAAATTCTGTATGATTTATTTACCTATTTAGTCATGTTATTGGCTATTTTTTTCTTTAAAATATTAGGCTACATCTGTACGAACAAAAGGCGAAAAGACTACGAAAGAGGAATGAAAACATTTCGTTTTATAATAAAAAAGAGAGGAGCAAAAGTGTAAATATTTTACATGCGTGTATATATTATGTAACTATTTGATTATTAATGTGTTGTAAAACATGTTGTTTTGCGTTGTAAAACAGGCTCTTTTGCATGCTAAAACAGGCCCTTTTGCGATGCAAAACAATGGGTTTTACAACGTCAAAGCATTGATATTGGTTTTCAATATGTCTTTTCTTTACAAAAGAAAGTGCTTTTAAAGGCATTTTACCTCAGTATCACAAGAATAGAAATCTATATGTTTCTTACGAAATAATCCATTTTTTTAAGTCTTGCTCTACTTGTTAAAATAGCTTAGAAACGTACGTAAACGAT
Organism: Prevotella aurantiaca; assembly: GCF_015262605.1. Classification (NCBI taxonomy): domain Bacteria; kingdom Pseudomonadati; phylum Bacteroidota; class Bacteroidia; order Bacteroidales; family Prevotellaceae; genus Prevotella; species Prevotella aurantiaca. Next base: position 11,002 of record NZ_JABZSJ010000028.1, read on the forward strand.
GCTATAATAATGAGTTTGAAGTTGGAATATAGTATTAGTTGTAAGTCAAAGTCTAATTGTTAGTTTTACAAAAGAGTTATTTTTATTAAATGGAATTACCTTTTCAGTATTATTTCCGGTAAGAAAAGAAAAATTATTTCTTACCCAGATATTGTTCAATTGTAAAAGGATTGGAGACCGACAAACATAAAACAATAAAAGGTTTTAGCAACTTTGCCAAAACCTTTTATTATTGATGAAATTATAAAATAAGTGTTCAAACTTAGTGTTTGCCCATTCTATTTTATTGTTCTATCGGCTGTTGTAAGTTGTATAGTCAGCTAATTGCATTTTTCAAAGAAGTAGATTTACCGACCATCAGACTTTAAGTATTGCGATAGAAGTTTGTGAGCGATTACTTATTTTTCATCATTTCGCGTACCGCTCTCTCCAATTGTCGGTCGTAACCATTAATGTAATCGGCTGGTGTATTATACACCTCGATGTCTGGATTGAGCTGCAAGTTTTCTGCAAATCGGCCATTCATATCCTGACAACCTACTTGTGGGATGCCGAAAATCATACCATTGATAAGCGTTTCCCACCAAACGGCAGTCATAGTTCCTGCAATTGGCGCACCAATAAGTTTACCAATGCCGAGATATTTATAGATTTGAGGGAAGCCCATACCATTGCTATAGTCGTCTTCGCAAATCAAAACGCACGATGGCTTGTTCCATTTATTGAACGGGTCGTTACCGATATGCTTGCCGTGAGGTATGAATTTCTGATACTCTTTGCCGCTGAGCAGTGTGCAAAGGTCGTCGTGCAACCAACCGCCACCATTGTGGCGCTCGTCTACAATCACTGCATCTTTCACACGATTTTCAGCGCTTAACAGTTCGCTATATACTGTACGGAAGCTTGGACTATTCATTCCTTTAACGTGAACGTAAGCTATGCGTCCGCCAGAGATGCTGTCTACGAAAGCACGATTGCGGTCTACCCAACGCTTGTAAAGCAATTCGTCTTGCTGACCTTTACTGATTGCCTTTACCATAACGTCGAAACGCTTCTTCGTTGATGGGTTGTAAACAGATACGATGACACGCTTTCCAGCCTTACCATCGAGCATATAGTTGTAGTCTTTACCTTTAAGGATAGGCTCGCCGTCAATCTTTTCGATGATGCAACCTGCTGTAACATCAGTCTTGCGTACGGCAAATGGACCACGCTTAATCACTTCTTCCACCTTCAGACCATCACCATCATATGCATTATCAAAGAAAAGACCAAGTGTTGCAGTTGTAAGTGAAGGGCTTTCGCCTTGGTAACGTGCACCCGTATGCGATGCATTCAGTTCGCCAAGCAGTTCTCCGAGCATATCGCGGAAGTCATACTCATTATTTATATAAGGTAAGAAGCGTTGGTAAATCTTGCGGTAACCTTCCCAGTCTACACCATGAATGTCCTCTACATAGAACTTATCCTTCACTTGTTGCCATACGTGGTTGAAGATATATTCGCGTTCTTGATAAGGCTTATAGTCGAAACGAGCTTCAAAAGCAATGTTTTCGCTTGACTGTTTAGTAAGATCTACCTTCTTGATTCCGTTACGAACACAGAGGTAAAGGTTCTTAAAGTCCTTGTCGGCCTCTAACGAACCGCTGCCCACTTCCTTCATTACGATTTGTGTTTTGCCCTCTTTTAAGTCATGTTTCCAAAGGTCGTATCCTCCTTCAAAGGCTGCTTGGTAGTACAACACGTCTCCTTCAGGGTTTAAAACAGCATCTCCCAGTTGAGAAGAGTTTACTGTTAGGCGCACGATACGATCGCGACAGTTTTCCAAATCGAATTGAAGAGGCTTGATTTCCTCATTCTTCTTCTCTTCGTCTTTCTTGCTTTTATCGTCTTTCTTCTTATTTTTGTCGTCCTTTTTATCTTTCTTTTCGCTCTTATCCTTAGCGTCTTTATCATCTTTTTTCTGCTCTTTTTCAGCCTCGTCGAGCAATTCTCGTTCTTCTTTCGACATGCGGAAACGGTCGTAAGCATCAAGATCGAAGAACATTAAGTAAGCATCTGACTCTGCGCCCCAGCTACCATGACTACGGTATCCAGCACGATCGCTAAAGAATAACATGGCTTTTCCCTTCAACACCCATTTGCCGCCGCCATCGTTGTAGCCGCTTTGTGTAAGGTTGAAAGGTGCCTTCTTGCCCGTAGCATCTATGAGTGAGATGTCCGTATTGTTCCATCCTGCATTGCCCATGTACGGAGCTAAGAGCCAACGACTATCAGGACTCCACGAGAACCATATATCTCCGTCGCTGTAAGAGTAAAGGTCTTTGCCGTCGGTAGCTGTTGTAACAGCTTTCGACTTGAGGTCTATTATCTTCAGCGAAGCACGGTTTTCAAAGAAAGCAACCTTCTTTCCGTCGGGGCTATACTGCGGCATCTGCGACGTTTGGTTCGTGTTTGTAAGGCGTTCTTCCACCAACTCAGTTGCATAAGTGAAGTTTTTTTCAGCTTTATTCTTTATTTTTGTTTCGTAAATCTGCCAGATTCCGTTGCGTTCAGAGCCATAAACGATGCCTCGTCCGTCTGGTGCGAAGTCAATATTTCGCTCTTGTTCTGCTGTATTTGTTACCTGTTTAGTTGTTTGGTAGTCTAACGAAGTAACGTAAACGTCGCCATGTAACACGAAAGCAATCTCCTTCCCTTTAGGTGAAAGTTTTATTTCGGTTGCTCCAGATGTCCGCACTTGGCGCATAAGGTCTTTATCTATCTGGTCGGTAACAACGTTGATATTCACTGTCTTTGGTTGTTCTCCGTCTTTTAGCGTGTAGATTTCGCCATCATATCCATAACACAATGTACCGTTGTTTGCTACTGTAAGGAAGCGAACAGGGTTCTTTTTGTGAAATGTTAGTTGCGTTTTTCCACTACCATCGATGTTGCGTTTGTACACATTGAACGTTCCATCTTCTTCGCTTAAGTAGTAATATGTATTGCTGTTCCCGGCCCAAACAGGTGTTCGGTCCTCGCCGTTGAAGTCGGTAAGCTTAGTATAATTGCCTTTACTATAAAGCCAAATGTCGCGCGTAACAGGCGAACGGTGGTGCTTACGGAAGTTGTCTTCATAGCCTTTAACGTCATGATAAAGTATGTCGCCATTGCTTTTGACGCTCGCATCACACATAGTTATGGGCGAATAGAGGCGCGGACGACTTGCATCGGTGCCTACTTCGTAAGTCTGTGGGAATATTCCCGAAGCAAAGAAGATAGACTTTGAGGTTGGCATAATGGCTGAAGTAAACAGCACATGGCTGTTATCGCTGAACGCCATAGGCGTTTCGTTGTTACTACTGGTAGTAAGTCGTTTCGGTACGCCGCCATTTTTGTCCATCAAATAGATATCCATGCTACCTTCACGAGTAGATGCAAAGGCTATTTTTTGCCCATCAGGACTCCATACAGGATAGGCATCGTAAGACGGATTAGTGGTCAGTTGCTTTGCAATTCCACCATTTACAGGAACCGAAAAGATATCGCCTTTATACGAAAAGGCAATAGTTTGTCCGTCAGGAGAAATAGCACTGAAGCGTAACCACAATGGTGCGTTGTCAGCAAAGCTATTGAGCGAAAGTCCCAAAAGCGCCGCAGTAAGAATCTTTTTCATTATGTTGGTATTGTTTGTTAATTACATTTTTAGTTGTAAATTAGCGATTTACAGCAGCTGTATTAGCAGCAAGCCATTCTCTTTCTCCCTCGTTTAGGTGAGGAGAGAGTGCTTCGTACACTCTTGCGTGGTAGTTATTGAGCCACTTCACCTCTTCATCGGTGAGCAAGTCAAAATCGATTGGTGTTGTGTCAATAGGTGCGAGCGTGAGTGATTCGAACTGTAGGAAGGTGCCAAAGTCTGTTTTCTTGTAAGGCTTAATATATAAGGTATTCTCTATTCGTACTCCAAATTTGCCTATAAGGTAAATGCCTGGTTCGTCGGTAACGGTCATTCCAGCATGCAATGGGGCAGGTCTCCATTCCATACGTATCTGATGCGGCCCTTCATGCACGTTCAAATAACTTCCAACACCATGCCCAGTGCCGTGCATAAAGTTATATCCTTCGCGCCACATAGTCTGCCGTGCAAAGGCATCAATCTGAGAACCGCATGCTCCATCAGGGAATTTGCAAAGGTCAAGCTGTATGTGTCCCTTCAGAACAAGGGTATAAATGCGACGCTGTTCTTCGGTAATGTCGCCCAATGCAATGGTGCGTGTAATGTCGGTTGTACCATCTTGGTATTGCGCACCGCTATCAATGAGTACCAATCCACGTGGTTCTACAGGTATATCTGTATCTGGTGTAGCTTCGTAATGCACAATAGCGCCATGTGCCTCGTATCCAACAATGGTGTCGAACGATATGCCTCTAAATAAATCTTGCTCTTCACGGAGCGATGTTAGTTTCTTTTCGAGCGATATTTCGGTTTGTCCTCCTGCTTCAACAGCGGGCTTAAGCCACTTTAAGAATTTCACCATTGCTATGCCATCTCGCAACATGGCATGTTTGAAGCCTTCTATTTCGGTGTCGTTCTTTATAGCTTTCATTGCAGGAATGGGCGATGTTCCAACTACAGCGCGGCTACTTTCGAAGCTGTTATATACCTTGTGGGTCATTTCGCTGCTGTTAACAAGCAATGCATTACCATCATATTCCTGCAATGCCAATGTGAGTTCGCGATAGTCTTTTGTTGTTATCTGTTCTTTTTCAAGATAGGTTTGAACTTCTGTTGTCAGCTTATCGTGATCGATAAATAGGGTAGCCTTCGTTGCATCAATGAGGAGATAAGAAACGAAAACAGGGTTACAGTGCACATCACTGCCTCTTAAATTCAACACCCAAGCTACTTCATCGAGTGCAGAAACTAAGAGACCATCGGCTTGTTGTTCTGCTAATGCTTTACGAATGCGTGCTAATTTCGATGCAGTTGCCTCTCCAGCATATAGTAAAGGCTGTATTTCTATCTTGTTTTTCGGTATGGAAGGGCGGTCATTCCATATCTCTTCCAATGGATCAAAGTCGGTATGAACATAGAAATCGCCTCTATCGCGTAAGTCCCAAATAAGTTCAGTAGCATAAATTTCCGAGCAAAGCCACCCATCAATGCCTATATTAACGTCTTCGCAGCCTTTAAACTCATTCGCTAACCATTCCGAAACCGACGGAGTACCCTCTATACGCTCTTTCATTAGAACGAAGTCGGTTCCCTTCAGTTGTTCTTCTGCAGCAATGAAATAACGCGAGTCTGTCCAAAGAGCAGCACTCTTTAAGGTTACTACTGCTGTTCCTGCAGAACCATTGAAGCCCGAAATCCACTCACGACCTTTCCAATGGTCGGGTATATATTCGCCTTGATGAGGGTCAGTACTTGGGAATATGAATGCAGAAAGATTTTTTTTCTTCATTAATTGGCGCAGTTTCTGCAAACGTTCCTGTATTTTGTTCTTCATAATTTTGTTGTTTTTGTTTCGATTTTGCAGTATTTAGATGTCGGACAACTCTTGCTTTCTTATGGTCCTTGTCCGCACAATGTGTCATGAAACGTTTATTTTTTAAAGGTTGTGTGAACTGTTTAACGACACGTGCCACAAAGTTAAGAAAAATAACAGAACTGCAAAAGAATAAGCATCTTAAAGTTTTGGTTACCACATGTTTTATGTATTGACTTGTATTTGTTAGGGTATATAGACCTCATATTTTACATCTTGAATTATTAAAAATTGTATATAAATGTTTAATGCAGAAACTTAAGCGAGATCGTTGAAATAGAATCGTGAAACAATAAAAATGCTGTTGTTTTACAAAAAAATAGTTCTTATTTTTTAAAACAACCGCTTTTAAAATGTAAAACCTATGCTTTTGTCTTGCAAAAGAGCCTCTTTTGCGATGCAAAACAACTACTTTTGTAGTGTTATATTGGTTCTATAGGTCGTTTTTATTGTTCGTTCTATGACTAAACCCCCTGTACTTTATTGCACATTTATACCATAGATAGGATGTAAATATCTTATAATTAAAAGTTTGAATTTGCACATAAACCTTGCGCTTATTTACGAATGATCTTCTTTTAGTTCGTAAAACTCGCATTCTTGCCATTGTTTCACGCTCTATTTTTAACAGAATAGTGTTGTGTTTGAATATTATTAACATTTAGGTAGGGGCTAAAATGGATTATAGGATTTTTGTTGATAAATTTTATTTCTCTACTTTTGTATTCGTATTTATGTAACGAGATGAACTAAAAACAAGTTTATGAAGAGATATTTTACGTTTGTGTTCTGTTTTGTATTGATGACGATGCTGAACTCGTGTATTGTCTTTCGTGAAATGCGCGCATTGGTGAACCACTCACCCAGTATTCGTGATGGTCGGCTGTTTGCCCACGATACCATTGCCCACGATGCCAATAATGTTTTTTGTTTTGCCGAATTGCCATCGTATCAACGTGTGTTGGATACTTTGAAACTTACGTTTGCTAATTACAAGAAGCCTATAAAGGATAAGACTTTTGCTGAATATACCTGTTTGGATGGTGGAGCATCGGCATTTATCATCATTCAGAACGACACGATAAAGTACGAACATTACAATGGTTGGCTGAAGAAATTGGGTCATTCTAATATCTTTTCTGTGTCTAAATCAATAACTGCGCTGATGTGTGGAATAGCCGTAAAGGAGGGGAAAATACGGAGTATAGACGACTATGTTACCGATTATGTTCCGGAATTGCGCAATGCTGACGAGCATTTTCAGCGGCTGACGATACGCCATTTGCTAAATATGCAGGCTGGTCTAAAGTATAGTGAAAACTATTCTAATCCATTTTGCTCAATGGCATTGCTGTATTTTGGGCACAATTCCGTTAAACAGATAAAGAAATTGAAGCTTAAAGATGAGCCGGGAACAAAATATGAGTATAACAGTATGACTACTGCTATATTGAGCTATGTGTTGGAACGGGCGACGAGAGTGAAGTATGCGACTTATCTCAGTGAAAGGCTTTGGAAGCCACTGGGTATGGAAACACAGGCAGCTGTAACACTCGATAGTAAGAAACACTGCAATGCAAAGAGCTATGGAGGCATAAATACCAATGTACGCGACTTGGCAAAGATAGGCAGATTGGTGCTGAATCAAGGCAATTGGAACGGAAAACAGATTCTCGATTCTGCTTGGATAGCGCAGATGTACGTCCCTGCAATGAAAGAAGACAAAGATAAATACTCTTTAGGTTGGTATAATTTTACCAACAGTAAAGCTATTTCTGCTGAAGGGCTTTTCGGTCAAAATATCTTCATTTATCCTAAATATAATGTTATCGCCGTACGTTTAGGCGAAAATAAATGGTACAAATACGATGTGCTTGTGCGTGATTTAGTAGACTTACTTGCGAAGAAGAGAATTAAATGGTAAGTCATAAGAAGGTAAAGAAAAAGTCGTGGAAACTATGTTTTAGTACTTTTCAAGTGTCAAAAACGTAGAAAATATAGCCAATTATTTGGTAGATAGGAAAATAAGCCGTAATTTTGCACCCGCTTAAAGTGGCGTAGTGTCGCTTGGCAAACGTTTAACATATTAATAAATAAAAACTAAAAAGCATGATTATTGTACCAGTTAAGGACGGTGAGAACATTGAAAGAGCGCTCAAAAAGTTTAAGAGAAAGTTTGAAAAAACAGGCGTAGTAAAAGAACTTCGTTCTCGCCAGCAGTTTGACAAACCTTCTGTTAAGAAGCGTTTGAAGATGGAACGTGCCGTTTATGTACAGCATCTTCGCGACGCAGAAGAGTAAAATTCTTGCGTAAAAATTTGGTAGTTCAAGGAAAAATCCGTAATTTCGTTGCCAAGAGTTAAGCATTTGCAACGTGTTGAGCATAGAGAACTTTTTGAAGTACTTGCGTTTTGAGCGGAACTATTCGCAAAAAACAATAGACAATTACAGGGCAGATTTAGAACAATTTGAACTGTTCTACAAAAAGTTGGAAGCCAGCCTATCTTGGGAAAGTGTCGATTCTGACATTATTAGAGACTGGATAGAACAAATGATGGATAAAGGGAATGCTTCTGCTTCGGTTAACCGAAGGTTGAGCGCCCTTCGTTCTTATTATCGTTATGCGCTGAAAAGAGGACTCGTAGATACCGATCCAACTTACAACATCCAAGGACCTAAAAGAAAAAAATCCTTGCCTCAGTTTTTAAAAGAAGCTGAAATGGATAGGTTACTTGACCGGAGGATGTGGACGAATACTTATAAAGATGTACTCGCGCGTACAATAATAATAGCATTTTATTCTACAGGCATCAGAGTTTCCGAACTCATTGGGTTAGATATAAAGGATATAAACTTTATTACTCGTGAGTTAAAAGTAACGGGAAAGCGCAATAAACAGCGCGTTATCCCATATGGTGAAGAACTCGAAACAACGCTGAAGGCTTATTTGCATAGGCGTAATTCCGAAATAGGAGCGTGCGAAGCCCTGTTCGTAACCGAGAAAGGAGAGCGTGTTACCGATACTTTGGTAAGAACAATGGTAAAGGCTAACCTTGCAAAAGTCTCAACATTGAAGAAGAAATCACCACATGTGCTACGGCATACGTTTGCGACAGCAATGCTAAACAATAAAGCTGGATTGGGAAGCGTGAAAAAACTGCTCGGTCACAAGAATATTGCAACGACAGAAATATACACGCATGTAACCTTTGAGCAGTTGAAGGAGACATATAAAGAAGCCCACCCAAGGGCATAACCTTAAAATAAAAGGAGGTAATTATGGATATTAAGATTCAAGCAATTCATTTTGACACTACCGAAAAATTAGAGGCTTTCATCAATAAGAAAGTCGAAAAACTTGAAAAAACTTACGAAGATATTCAGAAAGTTGAGGTGCAATTGAAGGTTGAGAAGCCTGCTGCAGCAATGAATAAAACTACAAGTTTGACGGTTTCAATACCAGGAAATAAACTATTCGCAGAAAAAACTTGCGATACCTTCGAGGAAGGAGTAGATTTATGCTTAGATGCTATGAAGGTCCAACTCACCAAAGCAAAGGAAAAACAAAGAAAATAATAAAAAAAAACCTCTATTTCTTGGAGGATAAAAAATAAAGCAGTATCTTTGCAGCCGTTTTACGACTAATTGTAAATAATGAGTAGCCAAGCGGCTGCAATCCGCCTCTTTAGCTCAGTTGGCCAGAGCACGTGATTTGTAATCTCGGGGTCGTTGGTTCGAATCCGACAAGAGGCTCTACTTAAAGATAATAGGGTAGTTTCCAGAGTGGCCAAATGGGGCAGACTGTAAATCTGCTGCTTCTAGCTTCGGTGGTTCGAATCCATCACTACCCACACAAGTAGAGAGATACTTGCCGTATTAGTCGACTTTCATTTTGAACAGAGACTAAACGGAGAAATGCGGAAATAGCTCAGTTGATAGAGCACTAGCCTTCCAAGCTGGGGGTCGCGGGTTTGAGCCCCGTTTTCCGCTCACTCTTGCTGTAATAGCTCAGTGGTAGAGCACTTCCTTGGTAAGGAAGAGGTCCTGAGTTCAACTCTCAGTTACAGCTCTACTTTTCTCTTCTATTACAGATAAGAAAGAAAAACAAAGATTATTCATTTATAAATTAAACAATAAGCTATGGCTAAAGAGACATTTCAGCGTACCAAGCCGCACGTAAACATTGGTACAATTGGTCACGTAGACCACGGTAAGACTACATTGACAGCTGCCATTTCTAAAACCCTTCACGATAAGGGCTTTGGCGGTGAGGAAGCTAAGTCTTTTGATCAGATTGACAACGCTCCTGAAGAAAAGGAACGTGGTATTACCATCAACTCTTCACACATTGAGTACGAAACTGCAAAGCGTCACTATGCACACGTAGATTGTCCGGGTCACGCCGACTATGTAAAGAACATGGTTACTGGTGCTGCTCAGATGGACGGTGCAATCTTGGTTTGTGCTGCGACAGATGGTCCTATGCCTCAAACACGTGAGCACGTATTGCTCGCTCGTCAGGTAAACGTACCTCGCTTGGTTGTATTCTTGAACAAGTGTGATATGGTTGATGATGAGGAAATGCTTGAACTTGTAGAAATGGAGCTCGGCGAAATCCTTACACAATACGAATATGAGGAAGATACTCCAATCATTCGTGGTTCTGCGCTTGGTGCTTTGAATGGTGTTGAAAAGTGGACTGATAAGGTTATGGAACTCATGGATACTGTAGATGAGTGGATTCAAGAACCTCCTCGTGCAACTGATAAGCCATTCTTGATGCCTATCGAAGACGTATTCTCAATCACTGGTCGTGGTACCGTTGCTACAGGTCGTATCGAAACTGGTGTTATCCATGTAGGCGATGAAGTTGAATTGCTCGGTCTGGGCGAAGATAAGAAATCTACTGTTACTGGTGTGGAAATGTTCCGTAAGCTTCTTGATGAAGGTCAGGCTGGTGATAACGTAGGTTTGCTTCTTCGTGGAATTGATAAGGCTGAAATTAAGCGTGGTATGGTACTTTGCCATCCAGGTCAGATTAAGCCTTACAAGAAATTCAAGGCTTCAGTTTATATCTTGAAGAAAGAAGAAGGTGGTCGTCATACTCCATTTGGTAATAAGTATCGTCCACAATTCTACCTCCGTACAATGGACTGTACAGGTGAAATCACATTGCCAGAAGGAATTGAAATGGTAATGCCTGGTGATAACGTGGAAATTAAGGTTGAACTTATCTACGCTGTAGCTTTGAACGCTGGTCTCCGTTTTGCTATACGTGAAGGAGGTCGTACAGTAGGTTCTGGTCAGATTACAGAGGTTTACGAAGATTAATTCGATATACCATATTAAATAGATTCCCGTTACGACGGGAATCTATTCTTACGGGTTTAGCTCAGTTGGTAGAGCACTGGTCTCCAAAACCAGGTGTCGAGGGTTCGAGCCCTTCAACCCGTGCTAAAAGAAGATTATATGTTTAAGAAAATCTTAGAATACTGCAAGGATTGTTATAACGAACTTGCGCATAAGACAACATGGCCAACACGTGCCGAACTTACACATAGTGCGATGATAGTATTATCTGCTTCCCTAGTCATTGCTCTCGTTGTGTTTGTTTTTGATTTCATATCACAGCATGTGATGGGATTAGTATATCCTGGCTAAATCATTAGGAAGAATGGCTGAAACAGAAAAGAAATGGTATGTACTTCGAGCAATTAGTGGTAAAGAAGCAAAGGTAAAAGAATATATTGATGCTGAGTTACGACAAAACTTGAAGTTAGCAGGGAGTGTTTTCGAGGTTTTACTGCCTACTGAAAGTCATGCTTCTTTGCGTAATGGTAAGCGAGTTGTTACCGAGAAGTTAAGTCTTCCTGGTTATGTGCTTGTCCAGGCCAATATGAATTCGGAGATAGCTTCAATACTCCGTTTTATGCCTAATGTTTTAGGATTTCTAGGTGGAATGGCTGAGCCAACGCCTGTTCGTCAGGTAGAAGTGAACCGACTACTTGGAAATGTTGAAGATTCTGTACTTGAAGAAGTGTCAGATATACCATATACTGTTGGAGAATCCGTTAAAGTTACTGATGGTCCATTCAGTGGTTTCCATGGTATTATTGAAGATGTCAATACCGAGAAACACAAACTGAAAGTTATGGTTATGATATTTGGACGACAAAATCCTTTGGAGTTGGGTTTTATGCAAGTATCGAAAGAAGAATAAATTGTTACGAGTATTCTTCTTTTATATATATAAATTTTAAATATTAACAAAGAAATGGCTAAAGAAGTTGCTGGATTAATCAAATTACAGATTAAAGGTGGCGCTGCGAATCCTTCTCCCCCTGTAGGACCTGCATTGGGTTCTAAGGGAATTAACATAATGGGTTTTTGCAAGGAATTCAACGCCCGCACCCAGGATAAGGCTGGTAAAGTTCTTCCAGTTGTTATTACATACTACAACGACAAGTCTTTCAGCTTTGTTATCAAGACACCTCCGGCTGCTATTCAGTTGCTAGAGGCTGCCAAGGTAAAAGGCGGTTCAGGCGAGCCCAACCGTAAGAAAGTTGCATCAGTAACTTTGGAACAGGTTAGAGCGATAGCAGAAGACAAGATGCCTGACCTCAATTGCTTTACAATTGAGAGTGCAATGAAACTTATCGCTGGTACTGCGCGTAGTATGGGAATCACTGTAAAAGGGGACTTCCCTGGTAAATAATATTAAACTTCAAAAGTAAAAATGAGTAAACTGACAAAAAATCAGAAATCAGTAGCTGAGAAGGTTGAACTAGGGAAAGCATACTCTTTGACTGAAGCGTCTAAACTTGTTAAGGAAATTACTACAACAAAGTTTGACGCATCTGTTGATGTTGATATACGTTTGGGAGTAGACCCTCGTAAGGCAAATCAAATGGTTCGAGGCGTGGTTACTTTACCTAATGGAACTGGTAAACAGACACGTGTGCTGTGTCTCTGTACTCCTGATCAGGAAGCTGCAGCTAAGGAAGCTGGTGCTGATTACGTTGGTCTTGATGAATATATTCAGAAGATCAATGGTGGATGGACAGATATTGATGTAATCATTACAATGCCATCTTGCATGGGTAAGGTTGGTCCCTTAGGTCGAGTACTCGGTCCTCGTGGCTTGATGCCAAACCCAAAGAGTGGTACTGTGACTATGGATGTTGCGAAAGCAGTTAAGGATGTAAAGTCTGGAAAGATTGACTTTAAAGTTGATAAAGCTGGTATTATCCATACTTCAATTGGTAAAATCAGTATGTCTGCTGAACAAATATTTGGTAATGCTAAAGAATTTATTTCCACAGTTGTCAAATTGAAGCCAGCTGCTGCTAAAGGTACATATATTAAGAGTATCTTTATTTCAAGCACAATGAGTAAGGGTATCAAGATTGATCCTAAATCAGCTGAGTAACTCTAAAAGTTTTGTAAAATGAAAAAAGAAGTTAAAGATACGATTATCACTTTACTTGGTGAGAAACTTAGGGAATATCCTCATTTCTACCTTGTAGATGTAACTGGGTTGAATGCTGAGGCTACAAGTTCTCTACGTCGTAAGTGCTTCAAAAGTGAGATTAAAATGGTTGTTGTAAAAAACAATCTCCTCCATAAAGCTTTTGAGGCTTCAGATTTAGATTATGAACCTCTCTATGGTTCTTTGAAAGGAAATACCGCTATTATGTTTACACAAGTAGCTAATGTTCCTGCAAAGCTCCTAAAAGAATATACCAAAGAAGGTGTACCTGCTTTGAAAGCAGCATATGCTGAGGAGTCAATGTTCGTTGGTGCTGATAAACTAGAAGAACTTGCTGCTCTTAAGAGCAAGAATGAACTTATTGCAGACGTTGTTGCATTGCTTCAATCTCCAGCAAAAAATGTTGTTTCAGCTCTTCAATCTGGCGCAAACATAATACATGGTGTGCTTAAGACTTTAGGAGAGCGTCCTGAATAGTACATAACAAGTCAAAAATTACATTAATAACAGAAAATAATTAAAATATTTAGAATAAAATGGCAGATATTAAAGCTATTGCAGAAGAATTAGTAAATCTTACTGTTAAGGAAGTAAATGAGTTAGCAACTGTCCTCAAGGACGAGTATGGAATTGAGCCTGCTGCTGCAGCTGTAGCAGTTGCTGGTCCAGCTGCTGCTGGTGCAGCTCCTACTGCTGAAGAAAAGACAGAGTTTGATGTTGTGCTCACAGAAGCTGGTGACAACAAGCTTAAGGTTGTTAAGGCCGTTAAAGAAGCTTGTGGTCTTGGTTTGAAGGATGCTAAAGATCTTGTAGATGGGGCACCCTCTACTATCAAGGAAGGAGTAGCTAAAGCTGAGGCAGAAAACTTGAAGAAGCTCATTGAAGCTGAAGGTGCTAAAGTAGAGTTGAAATAAGACTCTCATATGTGGTTGATGCTTTTATTATAGCATAAAATCACTTTTTATAAAATGGTTAGGATTTACTAAGTAGGTGAATCCTAACCTTTTTGTGTCTCTTGACACTTTACGCTTGTATTGTGGTATTACCACGAACATTATAAATGATATTTATGGCAACAAAAAATAAACCCAGAGTAAACTTCGCCAGTGTAAAAAGTCCGTATCCTTATCCTGACTTTTTAGATTTACAATTAAAGTCGTTTCGCGATTTTTTACAACTTGACACTCCGCCTGAGGAACGCAAGAGTGATGGTCTATATAAGGTGTTTGTAGAAAATTTCCCAATTACTGATACACGTAATAATTTTGTACTTGAGTTCCTTGATTATTATATTGATCCGCCTCGATATTCCATTTCAGAATGTTTGGAACGTGGGTTAACTTATAGCGTACCATTGAAAGCAAAAATGAAACTCTATTGTACTGATCCTGATCATGAGGATTTTGGCACATTTATACAAGATGTTTTCCTTGGCACAATTCCTTATATGACAAGTAATGGTACATTTGTCATAAATGGTGCCGAGCGAGTTGTTGTATCTCAATTACATCGTTCTCCGGGTGTTTTCTTTGGTCAAGGAGTCCATGCGAATGGGACCATACTTTATAGTGCACGTATAATACCATTCAAAGGCTCTTGGATTGAGTTTGCGACAGACATTAATAATGTAATGTATGCTTATATCGATCGTAAGAAAAAGTTGCCTGTTACAACAATGCTGCGTGCAATAGGATTTGAAAGTGATAAAGATATACTTCAAATTTTTAATCTGTGTGAAGAAATTAAGGTTAATAAAAAGAACATGAAGGCTGCCTTAGGACGTAAGTTGGCTGGTAATGTTATGAAGAGTTGGAACGAGGATTTTGTTGATGAAGACACTGGAGAAGTTGTATCTATTGAACGTAATGAAGTAGTTGTAGAGCGCGAAACAGAAATCACTGATGATAATCTTGATATTATTCTTGAAAGTGGCGTATCTTCAGTGCTTTTGCATAAAGACGAAGATATTGCAAACAAATACTCTATTATTTTCAATACTCTAGCAAAAGATCCTAGCCATTCCGAAATTGAGGCTGTAAATTATATTTATCGTCAGTTGCGAAATGCAGATGCTGCTGATGATGCTAGTGCAAGAGAAGTATTCCAAAACTTATTCTTCTCTGATAAGCGCTATGATCTTGGTGAAGTAGGTAGATACAGAATCAATAGAAAGTTAGGACTAGAGACCGATATGGATGTTCGTGTCTTAACTAAAGATGATATTATCGAAATTATCAAGTATTTGATTAACCTCGTAAATTCAAATGCAACTGTTGATGATATTGACCACTTATCAAATCGTCGTGTTCGAACAGTCGGAGAACAACTAGCTAATCAGTTCTCAATAGGTTTGGCTCGTATGAGCCGTACAATTCGAGAACGTATGAATGTACGTGATAATGAAGTATTCCAACCAACTGATTTGATTAATGCAAAGACAATTTCCAGCGTTATTAATTCATTCTTTGGTACCAATCCATTAAGCCAATTTATGGATCAAACAAATCCACTGGCAGAAGTTACTCATAAACGTCGTCTTTCAGCATTAGGTCCTGGTGGTCTTTCTCGTGAACGTGCTGGTTTTGAAGTCCGTGATGTTCATTATACACACTATGGACGTTTATGCCCAATTGAATCACCTGAAGGTCCAAACATTGGTTTGATTTCTTCCTTGTGTCTTTATGCAAAAATTAACGACCTTGGTTTTATAGTTACGCCATATAGAAAGGTTACAGATTCAAGGGTAGATTTAGATAACGAGCACGTTGTTTATATGACTGCTGAAGAGGAAGAAGACCTTCCTGTAGGACAGGGTAATGCGCCATTGAATTCTGATGGAACATTCATTCGAGACTATGTGAAGTGTCGTCAAGATGCAGATTATCCTGTTGTGGAACCAAGTCAAGTAACTTTAATGGACGTTGCTCCTCAACAGATAGCATCAGTTTCAGCTGGTTTAATTCCGTTCTTAGAACACGATGATGGTCACCGTGCTTTGATGGGTTGTAACATGATGCGTCAAGCCGTTCCTTTGCTTCATAACGATGCTCCTATTGTAGGAACAGGTTTAGAAAAGCAAGTTTGTGATGATTCACGAACGATGGTAACAGCAGAAGGTGATGGCGTTATAGAGTATGTAGATGCAACAACAATCCGTATTCTTTACGATCGTACAGATGATGAAGAGTTTGTAAGTTTTGAGCCAGCTTTAAAGGAGTATCATATTTCTAAGTTCCGTCGCACCAATCAAAATATGGTGGTAGACCTTCGTCCTATTTGCAATAAGGGACAGCGTGTTAAGAAAGGTGATATACTTACCGAAGGTTATGCAACCGAGAACGGTGAATTAGCACTTGGACGCAACCTTCTTGTAGCTTATATGCCTTGGAAGGGCTACAACTACGAAGATGCTGTTGTTATTTCAGAGCGAATGGTTCGTGAAGATGTACTTACATCTGTGCATGTAGACGAGTATTCTCTTGAGGTTCGCGAAACAAAACGTGGTGTTGAAGAGTTTACAGCCGATATTCCTAATGTTAGCGAAGAAGCAACGAAGGATCTCGATGAAAATGGTATCATCCGTATTGGTGCACGCGTTGAGCCCGGCGATATAATGATTGGTAAGATTTCTCCAAAGGGAGAAAGCGACCCATCACCTGAAGAAAAGTTACTCCGTGCCATCTTCGGTGACAAGGCGGGTGATGTTAAAGACTCATCTTTGAAGGCCAACCCGTCTTTGAGTGGAGTTGTTATTGACAAGAAATTGTTTGCACGTGCTATCAAGACACGCGAAAGCAAGCGTCATGATAAAGCTACATTAATACGTCTTGATGAAGAGCAAGAAGCAAAAATCAATGATCTAAAGGACTTGTTAGTTGATAAACTTCTTGAATTAACTGAAGATAAAGTATCGCAAGGTATTAAAGATTATTCAAATGCAGAGATTATTACCAAGGGAACAAAATTCACTATGGCTGCTTTGAAGAATCTTGACTATGAAGGAATTCAGTCAAATGGTTGGACAGATGATGAACACACCAACCTTATGATTCAAAAGCTTATCATGAACTACATTCGTAAGTATAAGCAAATGGATGCTGAACTTAAGCGTAAGAAATTTGCAATTACTATTGGTGATGAATTACCATCAGGTGTTTTACAGATGGCAAAAGTATACATTGCTAAGAAACGTAAGATTCAGGTAGGTGATAAGCTTGCTGGTCGTCATGGTAATAAGGGTATAGTTTCTAAGGTTGTTCGTGCAGAAGATATGCCATTCCTCGAAGATGGTCGTCCAGTAGATTTGGTATTGAACCCTATGGGTGTGCCTTCTCGTATGAACCTTGGTCAGATTTTTGAAGCTATCCTTGGTGCTGCAGGGCAGAAGTTGGGAGTGAAGTTTGCTACTCCAATTTTTGATGGTGCTAAACTTGACGATTTAAATGAGTGGACTGACAAGGCAGGCTTGCCTCCAATGTGTTCTACTTATATTTATGATGGTGAGACTGGGGAACGTTTCGACCAACCAGCAACAGTAGGAATAACCTACTTCTTGAAGTTAGGTCATATGGTTGAAGATAAGATGCACGCACGTAGTATTGGTCCATACTCACTTATTACACAACAACCACTAGGTGGTAAGGCACAATTTGGTGGACAGCGATTTGGAGAAATGGAAGTTTGGGCTATTGAAGCATTTGGTGCTTCACACGTACTCCAAGAGATTTTGACAATTAAGTCTGACGATGTTGTTGGACGTTCTAAAGCATACGAATCTATTGTTAAAGGAGAACCAATGCCAACACCAGGCATTCCTGAATCATTGAACGTGTTGCTTCACGAGCTTCGCGGTCTTGGATTAAGCATCAAACTTGATTAATTTGCACACCCCAAAATTAAAGAAACATGGCTTTTAAAAAAGATAATAAAGTTAAGAGTAATTTTAACAAGCTCACTATTGGACTTGCTTCTCCAGAGGAAATACTTGAAAATTCATTCGGAGAAGTAACAAAACCCGAAACGATAAACTATCGTACTTATAAACCCGAACGCGACGGCTTGTTCTGTGAACGCATCTTCGGTCCTACAAAAGATTATGAATGTGCTTGTGGAAAGTATAAGCGTATTCGTTACAAAGGAATTGTTTGTGATCGTTGTGGTGTTGAAGTAACTGAGAAGAAAGTGCGTCGTGAACGAGCAGGACATATTGAACTTGTTGTTCCAGTAGCACATATTTGGTATTTCCGCAGTCTTCCAAACAAGATTGGTTACTTGTTGGGTCTTCCAACAAAGAAGCTTGACAGTGTTGTATATTATGAGAAATATATTGTTGTGCAACCTGGTGTTGTGGAAGGTATGAAACATCCTGATACTGGCGAAGACTTAACTGGTTCTCACAAGTTTGATCTTCTCTCTGAAGATGAATACTTAGATATTCTAGATAATCGTTTACCAGAAGGTAACGAAAAATTGGAGAATTCTGATCCAAAGAAGTTTATAGCAAAGATGGGTGCAGAAGCTATCTATGACCTACTTACTGATATAGACCTTGATCGTTTGGCTGGTGAACTTCGCGATCGTGCAACAACTGATTCAAGTCAGCAACGTAAGACAGAAGCTTTAAAACGTTTACAGGTTGTTGAAGCTTTCCGTCAGTCGGAAGGTATTAATCGTCCAGAATGGATGATAATGAAAATAGTTCCAGTTACTCCTCCAGAGCTTCGACCATTGGTTCCACTTGATGGTGGTCGTTTCGCAACTTCTGACTTGAATGACCTTTATCGTCGTGTGATCATACGTAATAATCGTCTGAAGCGATTGATTGAAATAAAGGCTCCGGATGTTATTCTTCGTAACGAGAAGCGTATGTTGCAAGAGGCGGTAGACTCATTGTTTGATAATAGTCGTAAGTCATCAGCTGTTAAGAGTGAAAGCAATCGTCCTTTAAAGTCATTGTCAGACTCATTGAAAGGAAAACAAGGCCGTTTCCGTCAAAACCTTCTTGGTAAGCGTGTAGACTATTCAGCACGTTCTGTTATCGTAGTTGGTCCAGAATTAAAGATGGGAGAATGTGGTCTTCCTAAACTTATGGCAGCAGAACTTTACAAACCATTCATTATTCGTAAGCTTATTGAGCGTGGTATAGTAAAGACTGTAAAGAGTGCCAAAAAAATTGTAGATCGTCGCGAACCCGTTATTTGGGATATATTGGAGAATGTAATGAAGGGACATCCAGTGCTCCTTAATCGTGCTCCTACACTTCACCGTTTAGGTATACAAGCTTTCCAACCTAAACTCATTGAAGGTAAAGCAATTCAGCTCCACCCATTGGCCTGTACTGCGTTTAATGCCGATTTCGATGGTGACCAAATGGCTGTGCATCTCCCATTAAGCAATGAGGCTATCCTTGAAGCACAGGTGTTGATGTTACAAAGCCATAATATCTTAAATCCGGCTAATGGCGCACCTATCACCGTTCCTTCTCAAGACATGGTATTGGGTCTCTATTATATAACTAAAATTCGTCCAGGTGCTAAAGGTGAAGGTTTGTGTTTCTATGGAGCAGAAGAAGCTATCATTGCACACAATGAAGGACGTTGCGATCTTCATGCACAAGTGAAGGTCATTGTAGATGACCTTGTTGATGGAAAACTTCAGAAACGTATGGTTGAAACTTCTGTTGGTCGTGTAATCGTCAATCAGATTATTCCAACCGAGGTAGGCTTCTTTAATGGTATTATATCTAAGAAATCACTACGCGGTCTTATTGCTGATGTTATTAAATGTGTAGGTATGGCACGTGCTTGTGCTTTCCTTGATGGTATCAAAAACTTAGGTTATCGAATGGCTTATACCGCAGGTCTTTCATTTAACTTGGGCGATATTATTGTGCCTGAAGAAAAAGTAGATATCGTAGGTAAGGGGCAAGCTGAGGTAGATCAAGTAAAGGCTAACTATGAAATGGGTTTCATTACTGATAAAGAGCGTTACAATCAGGTAATTGATGCGTGGACACACGTAAACAATAACTTGAAAGCAAGCGTGATGAAGCACATGATTGAAGACGACCAAGGTTTCAATGCCGTTTATATGATGCTTGATTCTGGTGCCCGTGGTTCTGCTGACCAGATTGCACAGCTTGCAGGTATGCGTGGTTTGATGGCTAAGCCTCAAAAGGCAGGTGCTGAAGGTGCCCAGATTATTGAAAATCCTATCCTTTCTAACTTTAAGGAAGGTATGTCAGTGCTCGAATACTTTATTTCTTCACATGGTGCTCGTAAGGGTCTTGCCGATACGGCTATGAAGACTGCCGATGCAGGATACCTTACTCGTCGTTTGGTAGACGTTTCACACGATGTTATCATCAACGAAGAAGATTGTGGATCTCTCCGTGGTCTTGAGTGTCGTGCATTGAAGAATGGAGATGAAGTTATAGCTTCTCTTTATGAGCGTATTCTTGGTCGTGTATCTGTACATGATGTCATCAATCCTTCAACAGGAGAACTCATAGTTGCTGCAGGCGAAGAGATAACAGAAGCAAAGGCGAAGATTATTGACGAATCACCACTTGAAATGGTTGAAATTCGTTCTGTACTTACTTGTGAAAGCAAGCGAGGTGTATGTAAGAAGTGCTATGGTCGTAACCTTGCAACTGCTCGTATGGTACAGATGGGAGAAGCAGTAGGTGTCATTGCAGCACAAGCTATTGGTGAACCAGGTACTCAGCTTACACTCCGTACCTTCCACGCTGGAGGTATTGCTTCTAACGCAGCAGCTAATGCTTCTATTGTAGCTAAGAACGATTGCAAGATAGAGTTTGATGAGCTTCGTACAGTTCCATTTATTGATGATGAAGACCGCAATTGTCAAAAGGTAGTAAGCCGTTTGGCTGAAATCCGCTTCGTCGATACCAATACTGGTATTGTTCTCTTGACCGAGGGGGTTCCTTATGGTAGTGCACTTTATTTCAAGAGTGGCGACAAGGTTAAGAAAGGTGATCTCATTTGTCGTTGGGACCCATTCAACGCTGTTATTGTTAGTGAATATGCTGGTGTTCTCCGTCTACATGATGTTGTAGAAGGTGTTACATATAAGGCTGAAACCGACGATGCCACAGGTCTTACAGAGCGTATTATTACAGAGTCGCGTGACAAATCACGTGTTCCTACAGTCGATGTTGTACGTCCAGGTGCTAAGAAAGGTGCTGATGGACTATATGCAGCAGAAGATATATTTGGAACTTACAACTTACCTGTAGGTGGTCACTTGGAACAAATTGTTCAAGATGGTGCAGAAATTAAAACAGGTACAACTCTTGTTAAGATCCCACGTTCTGTAGGTGGTGCTGGTGATATTACCGGTGGTCTTCCACGTGTAACTGAACTTTTCGAAGCTCGTAACCCTTCAAACCCAGCTGTCGTATCAGAAATTGATGGTGAGGTAACAATGGGTAAGGTGAAACGTGGTAACCGCGAAATTATTGTTACATCAAAGACGGGCGACCAGCGCAAGTATCTTGTTAGCTTATCAAAGCAAATTCTAGTTCAAGAACATGATGCTGTGCGTGCTGGTACTCCACTTTCTGATGGTATTACAACACCTGCTGATATTCTTTCTATTAAGGGTCCAACGGCAGTACAAGAGTACATCGTTAACGAAGTACAAGATGTTTACCGTCTCCAAGGTGTGAAGATTAATGATAAGCACTTTGAAATTATCGTTCGACAAATGATGCGTAAAGTTCGTATTGAAGAGTCTGGCGATACCACTTTCCTCGAACAAGAACTTGTTGATAAACTCGATTTCTCGGAAGAGAATGATCGTATTTGGGGTAAGAAAGTAGTTACTGATCCAGGTGATTCAGAGAATTGCTACAAGGGACAGATTCTTTCTGTACGTAAGCTACGTGATGAAAACTCAAATCTTAAACGTCGCGATCTCAAACTTGTTCAAGTACGTGATGCAGTTCAGGCTACTGCTACCCAAATGCTTCAAGGTATTACCCGTGCAGCACTTGGTACAAAGAGTTTCATGTCAGCTGCTTCGTTCCAGGAAACAACCAAGGTACTCAATGAAGCTGCTATTCGTGGCAAGAATGATGATCTCGAAGGAATGAAAGAAAACGTAATCTGTGGACACCTTATACCAGCAGGTACTGGTCTTCGTCAATGGCAAAAGCTTATAGTAGGTTCTAAAGAAGAGCATATTCGTTTAGAAGCTAATAAAAAGAGCATTATTGATTTTGCAGATAAAGAAAACTCAGAGGGTTAAATCAACCATCTCTATACAACCTAAAATGAGGGTGTGTCAAAATTGATACATCCTCTTTTTTATGCACAAAGCTCCGACT
>NZ_JABZSJ010000099.1:0-1437 GCF_015262605.1 Prevotella aurantiaca
ATGGCAAAAACCTGCTTGAGGAACTGCGAAATTTCATCTTGTTTGCCAACTCTAAAATGGTTCCATATATTCCAAACAAAATGAAACAGGTCTAAGGCAACTAAACCTTTAATATTAATTGGTTCAACGCATGATAAAGGTAGCTTAGCGGAGTACAATTCTATGTATTTACAAAGCTTGAGCAAATCTTTGTCAGAAACATAAGGTGCGAACTATAGTTGAGTATATTTAATAGCTATAGCTTTGTTTTGCTCTTTATAAACTAATTATTTTCATAGGAATGAAACTAGAGTTTCAATATAATGAAACTGAAGTTTCATACTGATGAAATTAAAGTTTCAAACTGTTGAAACTATCGCTTAGTACCGAGAAGATGTTTTATTTTATACACGCTTGTAGGTACGCATAAGTGTAGGGTATTGTTCTTCATAGCTGTCGAACTCAATTGCAGAGCCGTCGTAACCCATGTCTGTGAAGATGTCTCTTATCTCTTTTTGCTCACTTTCAGTCAGTACACGTTCTTTTCGTTTAATCCGATAATAGGCTGTGCGCCCAAAGGTGTAGATAAGATTCTGGCGGATATCACTTAAATAAGCCACCCGCACGTTATCATAGATTCGTGATATTCCCCATGCAAAACGTTCCTTGCGGTTAGGGTCGAAGAACGGGCAGGGCTGCTTGTCTGCAATCACTTTCGAGTTCACTATCATATACTGCTCCCGTCCACCCATTTCGAGCATCGTGTAGGCGGTGTGGCGCAGGCACTGGCTGGCTTTCTCGCAATGAGTTCCAGCACAGTGCGCATAGTCGTAGGGTAATTGGTTGTATTGTTCAAGGGTCATAAGATAGGTGTTGTGGCTAAATGATATTATGCCAATGTCCGCTTAAAGAAGAGTTGGCGGTCTTTTAGTACAACAATGATAGATACGATAAGTAATAATATTGTTTGTATGCACTTGCTGTCGGGATGGGTAGAAAATATCTCATTGAAATATCCAGCTGTAATATGAAAGGTAATGGCAACGAGGATATTTCGGTTGGTTTTATAATAAAGCCAGTTCATCAAAAAGACAAAAGGGAAGATACTAACGATGAAGTTCAGACTATAAAGCCAGCCCTCACTCACCACATTAGCATGATAATAACCCTTAATACCTGCAAGGGGAAAATGCCAAACTGCCCAATAAGCAGCAAACAGCATAGATGTTTTGAAGAGACTCATTCGAGAACGGAGACAGTCTGTTCCATAACCATGCCATGCAAGTTCCTCAAGCGTAGGTGCAAGTATAAGGAGGAACCATACAGGGAAGACACCCGAAGTAAAGGTGTAATGACCTGTAATAATGAATTGCGATGGACTGTAACCGAACAACAGAGATACTGCCATAGCACACAAGATACTTGCTGGCATCAGTAGGCAGGCTGTGAGATAATATT
>NZ_JABZSJ010000029.1:0-31280 GCF_015262605.1 Prevotella aurantiaca
AAAGTCGGAGCTTTGTGCATAAAAAAGAGGATGTATCAATTTTGACACACCCTCCTTTAATTGATATTTATATAAATTAGATTTTGCTTAAAAAGTCAGCAACAATATAACTTGAACCACCAACAAATATAAAGTCATCGTTTTCTGATTCACTTAATGCTTGATTATAAGCATCTTCAACATAGGTAAAGGACCTTCCTTTAAGTCCATATCGCTCACCTACTTCTTTTATCTTTTCTATTGAAAATGCCCGTTTAGTTCTGGGTTGTGTCCAATAATAAATTGCATTGTCAGGTAAAAGTGCCATGACTGCCTCTATATCTTTGTCGTCTACCATCCCAAAAACTATACGCAGAGCGCTACATTTTTGATTTTTAATTTGCAATGACAAGTCTTTCCATCCTGCTTCGTTATGCCCCGTGTCGCAAATAACAGTTGGATTTTGTTGTATTTGTTGCCATCTACCCATTAAACCTGTTGCCTTGCTAATATTAGAAAACCCTTTTGCAACACTATCAATATTTCTGATAATTTGATTATTGTAAAGTTGCATCACTGCTGTCAGCAGTGTATTAGTATTTTTATCTTGATAAATTCCTCCTAATTCACCTTCGATTGTTCCAAACAAACGTGTTTGATAAATACGCCCTCCTTTTTGATTGGCACAAGCTGATTCTACCATAGGAATATCTTCTGCAAAAACAATCATAGCATCCATTTCTTGTGCCTTTGCTTCAAATACAACACGTGTTTCGGGCGTGGCTTCTCCAATTACTACTGGAGTAGTTTGCTTTATAATTCCAGCCTTTTCAAATGCTATTTTGGGTAAGGTATCACCCAAAAACTGAGTGTGATCAAGCGAAATATTGGTTATAATTGAAAGTAGCGGATTGATAATATTAGTACAATCCAAACGACCTCCTAACCCTACTTCGATTATTGCAAAGTCAACTTTTTGTTCTGCAAAATATTTAAAGGCCATTGCCGTTGTTAGTTCAAAGAACGATGGATGTAATGGTTCAAAGAAGTTACGATAATTTTCAACAAAATCAATTACATATTGTTTGGAAATCATCTTCCCGTTTACTCTGATTCGTTCCCTAAAATCTACAAGGTGTGGACTTGTATAAAGCCCAACTTTATAGCCATCGGCTTGGAGTATTGCTGCCAATGTATGTGAACATGAACCTTTACCATTACTTCCTGCAATATGAATAGAACGGAATTTTTGATGTGGGTTTCCAAAGTATTCGTCTAATGCGTGAGTGGTTGATAAACCTTCTTTATAAGCAGAAGCACCCACATGCTCAAAGACAGGGGTGCTATTATATAAGTATTCTGTTGTTTCTTCGTAAGTCATTTTAATTACTTTTCAGTCTTTAAATTTTAGCTGAATAGTTTCTTGAAGTTATCAAATATCGAGCGTTTCGTGTGAATGTCCCCCTTGAAATTATCACTTTCTTTAAATTCTTCAATGGTTTTTCGTTCTGATTTCGATAATGTTTTAGGCACGTAAATACTTATCTGCACGATAAGGTCACCAAAACCACTTCCATAACCTTGCACTGCTGGAAGTCCTTTACCCCTTAAACGAAGTGTTTTACCAGGTTGTGTGCCTTCTTCTATTTTTATCTTAACAGAACTACCATCTATTGTTGGGATTTCAGCTTGTCCTCCTAAAACAGCTGTTGGGAAATCAAGCAATAAATTGTAGATAACATTTTGACCATCACGAATAAATGTATCGTTATCTTCTTCTTCAATAAAAACTTGTATATTACCAGTTATACCATTATGTTTACCAGCATTTCCTTTGTTTGGAACATTCACAACCATTCCTTCAGCAACACCTGCTGGAATATTGATTTCAACAACTTCTTCGCCTTTAACTACACCATCTCCATTGCAGTGCGTACATTTGTTTTTAATTATAGTACCTTCGCCACCACATACATGACAAGTTGTTTGTGTCTGCATCATACCAAAGATACTTTGTTGGGTACGAATTTCCATACCACTACCATGACAATTAGGACAGGTTTCTGTTCCACTTCCGCCTTCAGCACCTGTTCCATGACAATGTTCACAAGTTATATCTTTATGTACTTTAAATTTTTTCGTAACACCTGTAGCAACTTCCTGTAATGAAAGTCTTACTTTTAGACGCAAATCGGCACCTTTATACTTAGGGGTTTGACGACCTCCACCGCCAAAACCACCACCATGTCCACCAAAGACATCGCCAAACATTGAGAAGATATCGTCCATTGAGAAGCCACCACTGCCAAAAGGATTTCCACCACCGAAGTTTGGTCCATCAAATCCAAACTGATCGTACTGCTGACGCTTTTGTGGGTCGCTCAGAATACTATAAGCTTCTGCAGCTTCTTTAAACTTTTCTTCTGCATTTGCGTCATCAGGATTTCTATCTGGATGATATTTAATAGCGAGTTTTCTATATGCTTTCTTTATTTCGTCGTCAGAAGCGTTTTTAGCAACTCCTAAGACTTCATAGTAATCTCTTTTTGCCATTCCGTAATTATCGTGAATTTTTAAGTTTTTGAAACCTCAAAGACCTTTTCAGATTATTTCGTTTATATATATTATTGGCCTACTGCAACTTTAGCGTGGCGAAGTACTTTATCGTTTAGCATATACCCCGTTTGCACGCAATCTATTATTTTACCTTTTTTATCATCGCCCATTCCTGGTACCATTGCTATTGCTTCGTGGTAATCTACATTGAAATCTTTATCTGAAGTTTCAATTTTACTTACACCAATACCTTCCAAAGTTTTTAAGAACTTCTTAAAAATAAGGTCGAAACCTTCTTTTATAGTTGTTGCATCTTCTGTCTTGTCTGCAATAGCACGTTCAAAATCATCAAGAATAGGAAGAATAGCTGTAATTGTTTTTTCGCCACCATTAAGAATAAGTTCGGTTTTTTCCTTTAGGGTGCGCTTCTTGTAGTTCTCAAATTCAGCATATAGACGAATATATTTATCTTTCCATTCTTCAGCTTCATCACTTTCGCCCTTTTGTTCTGCTTTGTCTACTTCTTCATTAGTTTCAGCTTCAGCGTCGGTTTCTAATGATGCCTCGTTATCTGAAGAAGTATTTTCTTCTTCCATAGTTGTTTCTTCTTGCAACTTTCTTTCTTCGTCTTCTATTTCTATCTTCTTATTCTTTTTACTCATAATCTTGTATTTTTTTTATTTCAAAACTATACAAATAGCGTGCCAACATATTAAGGACTGCACGACAAATATAACTCGTCAGCAGTCCTTATACTATTATATTGCTACTTTATACTTGATACATTTTGGCTTTCTGTTCCTTAATTTGCTCGTCGTGAATGTATTCATCGTAGCTCATAAGTTTGTCAATTGTACCTTTAGGGGTTAATTCGATAATACGATTAGCAACAGTTCCGATGAATTCATGGTCGTGAGAGCTAAAGAGGATATTACCTTTAAAGCCTACAAGGTTATTGTTGAACGCCTGAATGCTTTCCAAATCAAGGTGGTTTGTAGGAGTATCGAGTATTAGACAGTTTGCATTTTGCAGCTGCATTCTTGCAATCATACAACGCATTTTCTCGCCTCCAGAAAGTACATTAACTTTCTTTTCTACCTCTTCCTGTTTAAACAACATACGACCAAGGAAGCCTTTCATTGCTACCTCATTACCAGGACCATATTGTGAAAGCCAATCAACAAGATTCAAATCGCAATCGAAGTATTCTGTATTGTCAAGAGGTAAGTAAGCTGTTGTAATGGTTACTCCCCAATTGTAAGTACCTTCTTGAGCTTCACGTTCGCCATTGATTATATTGAACAAAGCTGTCATTGCCTTAGGATTACGTGATAGGAATACAACTTTCTGTTCTTTCTCAATATTGAAGTTTACGTGGTCGAATAATACAGTTCCGTCTTCATCAACAGCTTTTAAGTCTTGAACTTCTAAGATTTGATTGCCTGGCTCGCGTTCCATTTGGAAGATGATACCTGGATATTTACGGCTTGATGGGCGAATTTCTTCTACATTCAGTTTCTCAAGCATCTTCTTACGTGAAGTTGTTTGCTTGCTTTTTGCCACATTGGCAGAGAAACGACGGATAAATTCTTCCAACTGCTGTTTCTTTTCTTCGGCTTTCATCTTTTGGTTTTGCGCTTGACGCAAAGCTAACTGAGAACTTTCGTACCAGAACGAGTAGTTACCTGCAAACACTGTAACTTTACCGAAGTCGATATCTATAGTTTGTGTACTTACGGCGTCAAGGAAGTGACGGTCGTGCGATACAACAAGTACTGTTTGTGTTTCTTCTATTTCGCCGAGATAATCTTCCAACCACTCTACTGTTTCAAGGTCGAGGTCGTTGGTAGGCTCATCGAGCAAAAGGTTGTCGGGTTTTCCGAAGAGTGCCTTTGCCAACATTACACGCACTTTTTCTGTGTTTGACAAGTCGCCTACTTTTTTTTGGTGTGCATCTTCTTTCACTCCTAAATGTTGTAATAATTGGGCAGCTTCGCTTTCAGCTTCCCAACCATTCATTTCGGCAAACTTTAGTTCCAAATCGGCAGCACGGTTTCCGTCTTCTTCGGTCATTTCTGGTTTAGCGTAAAGTTCTTCACGCTCTTTCATATTCTTCCAAAGTGGTTCGTGCCCCATAAGCACAGTGTCCATTACCTTAAATTCATCGTATTTAAAGTGGTCCTGTTCCAATACCGACAAGCGTTCTCCTGTTCCTAATGTGATAGTTCCTTTGGTTGGTTCTAAATCGCCAGAGATGGCACGAAGCAATGTTGATTTTCCTGCTCCATTTGCTCCGATAACGCCATAGATATTTCCTGGAGTAAATTTAATATTAACGTCCTTATACAGAACTCTTTTTCCGAATTGAACGGCAATGTTTGAAAGTGTAATCATTGTTTGTTTAAAATCCTTTTTTCTTATTTGAGCGCAAAGGTACAATAATAATGTGACACTTGCAAGAACTATAGTTCTTAGTAGCTATTCAGACTGAATAAAGACTGATAAATTTGGTTTTGAGATGTAATTTATTATGTTTCTAACAATTGCTTTGTTTTTCTTGGTAATTTGTTGAAGTAAGGGGTTGGTCGTAATGGTGTAATGAATAAGACTGAAAAAAGTCCTCGCTCTGTTGGGAACGAGGACTTAGAATTTTGTTAAAATTACGGATGATTAGGCTGTGTACCTTCTTCTTTGTTTTTCTTATCGTCGTTCTCTTTCGGAGTTACTTGTTCGTAGGTTACATCGGTTAAAGTAAAGTACTTACGAGAAGCTACGAGGCGAACGATAGGTTTTTCAATGTGTGTTTGTGCACGGAAAGGTTTGCCTTTTTCAACCGCTTTGCTCTTGAATGATGGCTTAAGCGTTCCAAGGTCGCCAAAATCTACGATGTCACCGTTAGCAACAATTTCGCGTGCTGTTTCTGTAGCGAGATTCAAAACCGCAGCCACTTCTTGTGGGTTGAATGTTGTTGACTTTGAAATGCGTGCGCAGAAGTTACGGAAATCTACACGATGACGTCCTGTAGGTTGAGCGACAATAACTGTTTTTCCTGCTTGTTTGCCAATGTTGAGTTTACGCTCTTTCAGAACATATTGAATAGGTTTATTTGACATGATGGTTCGGATTGGTCTTCTTCGGTTATCCTTTTACGAGCCAGAAGACCTTTAAAACTCGTAAGGTTTTTTTCTTGTTTCAACGTTGCAAAGATATGGTTTTTCTTCTAAACAAAAAAGAATTTGTAAAGAAACTTTTGTGGTTTATTCTACTTTGTCGTCATTTTTTATCAATAGCTTTATTACTATTAAAGAAAAGCTCAATTGTTTTTACGAAAAAGCTCGCCAGCTTTCTTAAAAAAGCTGGCGAGCTTTTGAGAGTATGCTTGAATTGTTTATTTTCCATCTTCAAAACATACATTCGTTTAAGTCCTGATGGGTGGATTTTTTTGCTCTGTTGGTTTTCCGAGTTTCTTGAAGGTGTTATGAGCTTAGATACTTTTATTTGTGGTTTGAAGAATCTATTTTGTTTCTTGTTCACGAAACTGCTTCAATTTCTTTTCTATAAATGCAAAGTCGTTGATTGCTCTTATTTTATCTTTTGCACGGTCGTACTTTTCTCTCCATTTTCTTACTCCGAAGGCATAGAATTTTAGTCCTTCTGGGGTTAAATCTCCTACCTTGATTTGCGATTCGTTTGTTGCCTTTTCGCCTTTCTTCAACAAGATTCTCGTAGTAAATCCATTGTCTTGGAGAAAATGAACATAATTCTCGAAAAAACGAAATTGTTCTTCTTTAAACTCTTGAGTGTTGTACCTGTTCGAAGATAAGGGCGATTTAAATAGCCAATCTAATTTCTCAATTAATTCTTCTGGATCCATATTTCTTATATAATGATGTTTCTTTAAAAATCGCAATAGCTTTAAACTTTAAAGGACTGAACTACCTTGAAAGCTATTCAGTCCTTTGCTTAGCCATCTTTCTTAATAATTGTATAAAGTTATATGTTTATTTTCCATCTTCAAAACATACATTCGTTTAAGTCCTGATGGGTGGATTTTTTTGCTCTGTTGGTTTTCCGAGTTTCTTGAAGGTGTTATGAGCTTAGATACTTTTATTTGTGGTTTGAAGAATCTATTTTGTTTCTTGTTCACGAAACTGCTTCAATTTCTTTTCTATAAATGCAAAGTCGTTGATTGCTCTTATTTTATCTTTTGCACGGTCGTACTTTTCTCTCCATTTTCTTACTCCGAAGGCATAGAATTTTAGTCCTTCTGGGGTTAAATCTCCTACCTTGATTTGCGATTCGTTTGTTGCCTTTTCGCCTTTCTTCAACAAGATTCTCGTAGTAAATCCATTGTCTTGGAGAAAATGAACATAATTCTCGAAGAAACGAAATTGTTCTTCTCTGAATTCTTTAGTGGCATATCTTGGTGATGATACTGGAGAATTTAATATCCATGATAATCTTTCTACAACTCTTTCTTTATCCATGTTTAAGGGCAATAATGATGTTTTTAATCTTTTTGGAGTTTTAAATTAAAAGGGCTGGATAACTATTAAGATAAATCCAGCCCTTTATTAAACTACTTTCTTAATGATTGTTGAAAGTTATATGTTTGTTTTTGGGAATTACCAAAGGTCTAAACGCTGTTCTTTTGGCAAGTACAGCTTGTCGCCAGGCTTCACATTGAAAGCATCGTACCATGCGTCGATGTGTGGCAAAGCACCATTTACGCGCCATTCGCCTAACGAGTGAGGGTCGCTCTTAGTACGATTGCGTATTTCAGCTTCAGTAATGTTAGCTGCCCATACACCTGAATAAGCAAGGAAGAAACGTTGTTCTGGTGTGAAACCAAAGATGTTTTGCGACTTTTTGCCCTTCATTGCATTCTTCAAAGCATTGAAGGCAACCATCAAACCTCCGTGGTCGGCAAGGTTTTCACCCATAGTAAGTTTTCCATTTGCTTTGAGGTCTGGAAGTACACTAATGTTGCTGAAGAATTCACCGAATGGAGTTGTGCGAGCTTTAAACTTGTCGCCATCTCCCTTAGCCCACCAGTCTCTCATGTTTCCGTCCTTGTCATAGTTACGACCATTGTCGTCGAAACCATGAGTCATTTCGTGTCCAATTACCACACCGATAGCTCCATAGTTGAAGGCGTCGTCAGCAGTCGGGTCGAAGAATGGGTACTGAAGAATACCTGCAGGGAAACAAATCTCGTTAGTGGTAGGGTTGTAATATGCGTTTACAGTTTGTGGAGTCATATACCACTTATCCTTATCAACTGGTTTACCAGCAGTTTCGTCGAGATTTACCTTATGCCAGAACTTACGGCAGTTCATAACATTATCGTAATACGACTTGCTTGGGTCAATGGTAAGTGAGCTTAAATCTTGCCACTTGTTAGGATAACCAACCTTAACGTAGAAAGTAGACAACTTTTCGAGTGCAGCCTTCTTAGTTTCTTCGCTCATCCAACTTTGTGCTTTGATGCGCTCAGCCAAACTAACCTCAAGATTTTTGATGAGTTGCTCCATGCGTTGTTTGCTGCTTGCAGGGAAATAACGTTCGCAATATATTTTGCCGAGTGCTTCGCCCATTTGACTTTCAATCTGTTGTGTAGCACGTTTCCAACGTGGATAATCTTGCTTTGTGCCACGCATTGTCTTACTGAAGAAGTTAAAGTATTCAGCACGGACGTCATCGCTGAGATAGTTTGCAGCCCCAAGAATAACCTCCCACTCTATACGAGCACGAAGTTCGTTTGCAGTTTCAGTTTCTATCAACTTGTCTACACCTACTAAGAAGTTAGGCTGGCCAACCACCATTTCCTGTATATCAGCAGACTTTACACCGTCAGCATTAAGCAATTGTTCCAAACGAATATTAGGATATTTAGCCTTAAAGTCTGCCAATGTCATCTTGTTATAATTAGCAGCAGCATCGCGAAGCTCAGTTCTGCTTTTTGAAATCAGTGCAATAGCTGTTTCATAACGCATAATATAGTTACTATTCTGTTCAGCTTGAGCCTTAGAGAAACCGAAAAGTTCAAACATATTTACAATGAACTTCTTAAACGCATTACGTATTTCGGTTGTTGACTTATCGTTGTCAAGATAGTAATCCTTCTGACCTAAAGTTAAACCACTCTGACTAACGTTAAGAATATTCATCTTCGCGTTCTTCTCATCAGCACCAAATCCATAGCTGATAGGCAAGCCATAGCTTTGACTTGCATATTTCAACTGAATCTTACGTAGGTCTGCTAAAGTCTTAGCACTCTCAATTTCGTTGAGCAATGGCATTACTGGGGCAACACCTTCTTTATTTCTACGCACAGAGTCCATAGCGAGTTTGTAAAAATCGCTCAGCTTTTGTTCTACACTTCCTGGCTTTGCTTTTGCCTTAAGTAGACTTGTAAGAATTGTGTTGATACGCTTGTTGTTGTCTTCACCTAATTGGTCAAAAGAACCATAACGTGAATAAGCTGCAGGCAATGGATTGTTTTTTTGCCAGCCACCTGTCGCAAACTGATAGAAGTCATCAGCTGGACGTACCGATTTGTCGAGATTACTTTCCTTTATACCAGCTTGTTTTTGAGCAAAACCAGTCATAGGAACAGCAGCAATCATCATCATCGGTAAGATTGTTTTAATGTTCATTTTAAATGATTTTAGTTTAAAACTTCTCGTTAATATATCACCTTTAAAACTAAACGCATGTTCTACAAGTTCAATATAAACGAAAAAGATTGTTGATTTATTTATTGAATTTAATTACTTTTCCTTATTCATCGAGCAACCTTTCTAACGCTTCTGAAAGCTCAAGCCATTGCTCGTTTTCTTTATCTAAATGGCGTTGCAGGTCGGTGTATTCAGTAACGAGTTCCATATTCGATGCATTCTCTGCAACCATCAGTAGTTCGTCAAGCTCAGCTTTACGCTCTTCCATCTTGGCAATCTTCTTTTCAGAGTCTTCTACTGCACGCTGTGCTTTTTTTATCTTCTTCTGCTGTTCCTTGCGCTCTGCATACGATACTGCGCCAGATGAAGGTTGAGATACCATTTCTTGCTTTGCATTTTGTATATTTTCTGCTTCAGCTACAATGTTGTTTGCACTTGCTTTACTCAAACTTTCTTGTATTGTTTCTGCGTTATGAGCACGCAAATAATCGTAAATTCCGCCTAAATGCTCGCGAACTTTGCCTCCACCAAATTCATAGACCTTACTTACTAAACCATCAAGAAATTCTCTGTCGTGAGAAACAATAATGGCTGTTCCATCGAAAGCTTTAATAGCTTCTTTCAAAACCTCTTTCGATGTAATATCCAAGTGGTTGGTTGGCTCATCAAGAATTAAGAGATTAACAGGCTCAAGCAATAGTTTTATCATTGCCAAACGTGAACGTTCACCACCAGAAAGTACTTTAACTTTCTTCTCAGACGTTTCTCCGCCAAACATAAAAGCACCTAAAAGGTCGTTAATCTTCAAACGCATATCGCCTTTTGCCACTTGGTCTATGGTTTCAAAAATTGTTAAGCTTTCATCTAAAAGCTGGGCTTGATTTTGTGCGAAATAACCTATCTGAACATTGTGTCCTATCTTTAAGTTACCATCGAATGGTATTTCTCCCATTATACACTTCACAAGTGTAGACTTTCCTTCACCATTCTTACCGACAAAAGCAACTTTCTCGCCTCGCTTAATGGTCATATCTACCTTATCGAATACAAGTCGTGGGGGATATTCTTTGCGCACATTGTCGCATATAACTGGATAATCACCGCTCCGTAAGCACGGTGGAAACTTTAAGCGCATTGCTGAATTGTCCACCTCATCTACCTCTATAGGGACAATTTTCTCCAATTGTTTTATGCGTTGCTGCACCTGTACAGCCTTAGTTGCTTGATAACGAAATCTATCTATAAAAGCTTTTATATCTGCTATTTCCTTTTGTTGGTTTTCATACGCACGCATCTGCTGTTCTCTACGTTCTTTACGTAAAACAAGATATTCATCGTATTTCACTTTGTAATCCTCTACCCTGCCACATGTTATTTCTAATGTACGATTCGTTACATTATTGATAAAGGCGCGGTCGTGGGAGACTAACACTACAGCTTTAGCACTTTGAGCAAGGAATTGTTCTAACCATTGTATAGACTCAATATCCAAATGGTTGGTTGGTTCATCAAGAAGTAATACATCAGGATGGCGTAAAAGTATCTTTGCCAACTCTATACGCATACGCCAACCACCAGAGAATTCAGACGTAGGACGATCGAAATCTGTACGTTCAAAGCCTAATCCTGTCAGTGTCCGCTCTATTTCTGCTTCGTAGTTTTCACCGCCAAGTAACATAAAACGTTCATGCTCCTGCGTAAATTTCTCAACTAATTCGGTATAACTTGCACTTTCATAGTCGGTACGTTCAGCCATTTCTTGCTGCATACGCTCCAGTTTCTCTTTCATTTTGGTAGCATCTGCAAATGCCTTACGCGTTTCTTCTTTTACCGTAGTATCGTCAGATAACTTCATAACCTGTGGTAAATAGCCTATTGTGGTGTCGTTGGGAACAGCTACTACACCTGCTGTGGGACGTTGTAAACCACAGAGTATTTTAAGCATTGTAGATTTCCCCGCTCCATTTTTGCCGACTAAAGCTATACGATCACGGTCGTTTACCACGAAAGAAACATTATGGAAGAGTGGCTTTACAGCAAACTCTACTTTTAAACCTTCGATTGACAGCATCTTTCCTATTCTGTTTTCTTCTTAAATTAGCACTGCAAAGATACGTAATATTTTTGTAACTAATTGCAAGCTACTTTACTTTTATTAGCATATAAAGGCGTTTCAATAAAATTAAAAAGAAGAATAAGAAATCTATGAGACAACCTGTAAAAGGTGATATTTACAATTTTATTTCGAGAATAAATTTGTAAATAAAGTACATTGATAGTATTATTTCATAACCAATTGGAGTTAAACAAGTTACTATATAGGCTCTTTTGTATTCTAAAAGAGCCTATATTGCACAATAAAAACGCCTATATTGGAAGGTAAAAAGGGCACTTTTACAATACAAATATATATTCTTTATTTTCTTTATGTGTTTTCTTTACAGAATGTTTTTAGTTTGGTTACTATTCAAAAAAATAAGAATTGATATATTGGGTCTCTTTAAGAATCTTTTGTTATGGTAAGAAAAAAAATTATTCCACTTATTTTTCTAAAAATTTTTAGGAACGTAATGCAGTATAAAAAGAAAATCTGTATCTTTGTGTAACACCAAAAATCGTAAGAAATGAATGCATACACAAAGCATATAGCAGAAACGCTTAATCTATTGGAAAAGAATGTTGATGCAACCCTAACATTGCTGAATGAAGGTTGCACTATTCCTTTTATTGCAAGATATCGCAAAGAGCGAACTGGAAATCTTGATGAAGTGCAGATTACTCGGATTGCAGAAATGAATGAACGCTTAACTGAAACCGACAAGCGCAAAGAAACAATTCTGAAAACTATAAGCGAACAAGGAAAACTTACTGATGAATTAAAAAATAAGATTGCGAATTGTTGGGATAATTCTGTGTTGGAAGATTTGTATTTGCCATTTAAACCTAAACGAAGAACAAAAGCACAAGTAGCCCGAGAACAAGGTCTTGAACCGTTAGCAACACTACTGTTAATGCAAAAAGAACAGAATCCTAAAGCTGCCAGTAAGCGTTTTGTTACAGGTGAAATTAAGAATGAAGCAACTGCACTGCAAGGAGCAAAAGATATTATTGCAGAGATAGTAAGTGAGGACCCACAAGCGCGTAATATAGTGCGTAGTGCTTTTAAACGTGAAGCGAAAATCTCATCAAAAGTAATCAAGAAAGTTGAAAATACAGACGAAGCTCAAAAATTTTCTGATTACTTTGATTTTTCTGAACCACTGCGACGTTGCAATAGTCATCGTCTGCTCGCTATGCGTCGGGGGGAAGCTGCTGGTATTTTAAGAGTAAGCATTTCGATAGATGGAGTAGAATGCGTTGAACGTCTCAATTGCCTGTTTATACATGGTAGAGGTGAATGTCAGAGCTTAGTTGCAGAGGCAATTGGCGATAGCTTTAAACGTTTAATCAACCCAAGTATAGAGAATGAGTTTGCTGGATTGAGCAAAGAAAGAGCTGATGAGGAAGCCATCAAGGTGTTTGCCGAGAATTTAAGACAGCTTTTACTATCTGCCCCTCTCGGGCAAAAGCGGGTTTTAGCTCTTGATCCTGGATTTGCAAATGGGTGTAAAACGGCATGTTTGGATGCCCAAGGTAATCTTTTACATCACGAAATTATTTATCCTCATCCACCGAAACGACTTTACGGCCAAGCTACAATTGCAATTTTGAGAATGATTAAGCAATATAATATAGAAGCAATTGCAATAGGAAATGGTACAGCAAGTCGAGAATCGAAAGATTTTATAGCTGATTGTTTGACTAATTTGAGGGAAGAAAATAATACTGAAATTCCGAAAGTGTTTGTTGTTAGCGAAGATGGTGCATCTATATATTCAGCATCTTTGACCGCTCGAGAGGAGTTTCCTAATGAAGATGTAACTACGCGCGGAGCTGTTTCAATTGGAAGAAGGTTGATGGACCCGTTGGCTGAATTGGTAAAAATAGACCCGAAAAATATTGGAGTTGGTCAATATCAACACGATGTAGAACAAACAAAGCTTAGACATTCGTTGGATCAAACAGTAGAAAGTTGTGTTAATCAAGTTGGTGTAAACCTTAATACTGCTTCAAAACATCTATTAATGTATGTCAGCGGTTTAGGTTCTGTCCTCGCTCAAAATATTATAGAATATCGAAAAGATCATGGAGCATTTACATCTCGTGCCCAATTAAAGAAGGTGCCTCGTCTGGGAAATGTTGCTTTTCAACAAAGTGCAGGTTTTCTTCGAATACCAAATGCTAAGAATCCTCTTGACAATTCTGCAGTACACCCTGAGAGTTATCATATCGTAGAAGCAATGGCAAAAGAACAAAAATGTAGTGTAAGTGAGCTAATCAATAATAAAGAACTTATTAAGCGTATCGATTTAAAACGTTATGTAACAGAAGATGTTGGACTACTAACACTCTATGATATTGTACAAGAATTAGAAAAGCCTGGACGTGACCCTCGCGAACAACTAGAAGAATTCGATTTCGATACCGCAGTGCGTACAATTGATGACCTCAAAGAAGGAATGGAACTACCTGGTATTATTACGAACATTACTAATTTTGGCGCATTTGTTGATATTGGTGTTCACCAAGACGGACTTGTTCACGTTTCACAATTATCTAATAAGTTTGTTTCAGACCCAAATTCTATAGTACATTTACATCAACACGTTCGTGTGAAAGTTACACAAATAGATAATAAAAGAAATCGAATTGGTCTGAGTATGAAGAATGTAATGCAATAACTTTTTGTTAACTACATTAAATTCGTGTATGAAAAAAAGGTTGTAAATCTTGAGATTTACAACCTTTTTTATTCTTGTAATTATCTAATTACTTAACCTTTTCTACAATAGCCTTGAATGCTTCTGGGTTATTTGCAGCGAGGTCAGCAAGAACCTTGCGGTTGATTTCAATACCTGACTTGTGTAATGCACCCATCAATTGGCTGTAGCTCATATCGTAAAGACGAGCAGCAGCATTGATACGCTGAATCCAAAGTGCACGGAATGTACGCTTCTTATTACGACGATCGCGGTAAGCATAAGTCAAACCTTTCTCATAGGTATTCTTAGCTACTGTCCAAACATTCTTACGGGCACCAAAGTAACCCTTTGTCTTCTTAAGAATTCTTGTTCTCTTTGCTTTTGAAGCAACATGATTTACTGATCTTGGCATAGTTTTATCCTTTTAATTTGTTTGACTAATGATTATTAACGAAGATTTAACAGGTCGCGTACCTGCTTCATGTTGCTACTGTCCACTATAGCATAGTGAACGAGATTTCTCTTCTGTTTTTTTGTCTTCTTAGTCAAGATATGACTGTGGTAAGCACGATTACGCTTTACCTTACCTGTTCCCGTGAAGCTAAATCTTTTCTTTGCTCCAGAGTTTGTCTTTTGCTTTGGCATTTTTTTTAATTTTTAAAATTATTATTTATATTCATCTGTGGCAACGTATATACCAAGACGTTACGCACAGGCGCTTTTCAGCGTCTTCTTATCAAAGATGCATCAAGCTTTATTCTTCATTCTTCAATTTATCAAGCACCGCAGAACCATTCTTTGCATTTGCAAAAAGGCCATTATCTACATTGCTTTTATTCCCAATTTCGTTCTTAGCTGCTTCTGCATTCTTTGCTGCACCTTCTGCCTCTTCACGATCTCGACGTTGTTGACTCTTCTTTGTTATACCAGCTTTTTTAGGTGAAAGGTAAAGAAACATTTTCTTTCCTTCAAGCTTAGGCAATTGTTCAACCTTTGCAAGCTCTTCTAAGTCGTTAGCAAATCTTAACAAAAGGACCTCTCCTTGCTCTTTAAAAAGAATTGAACGACCACGGAAGAATACGTATGCACGCACTTTATTTCCTTCATTAAGGAATTCTTGAGCATGTTTCAGCTTAAACTGATAGTCATGTTCATCGGTTTGAGGTCCGAAACGAATTTCTTTAATATCTTGCTTTACCTGCTTCTGCTTCATCTCCTTTTGATGCTTCTTCTGCTGATAAAGGAATTTTGAATAGTCGATGATTCTACAAACTGGAGGTTGTGCGTTAGGAGATATTTCTACAAGGTCTACACCTTCTTTGCGAGCTAATTCTAATGCTTGTCTAGTAGGCATAACCTCTGCATTTCCTTCACTTATCACACGTACTTCCCGTGCATGAATCTGTTCATTCACACGGTACTGCAACTTCATTTTGTCATTCTTCATTCAACTATATTAAAGTTTATTTTTATTAAACGCCTGCAAAGATACTGCTTTTACCATGATTGACCAAATTTTTAATATTCTTTTTACCTTCAAATCATTGATATAAAGCTAGTTTTTACCATTTTTTATATTCTGTATTACGTTTGTGGAAAAAGTTTATTTCTTCAAAGCTAAATTGTAATTATAATACTTTGTAACACCAGTAATATCTTCTAACACTTCTATAAATGGCGGAAAAATTACATCTTCGTGTTTGATTACTCCTTTTGTTTCTAATATTTGTAAGCCATTATATGGTTGAATAAAAGTATCCAGTTCAAAGAACTGACCTTTCCAAATAAATGTTTGTCTTGTTTTATGAATTGTCTGACGATAGGGATCAGCTTGCCTAAGAAGAGATTCATAAAGGTTGTTATCTATTTGACGTTCTGTTTCTACTTGATCATTGTTTGGCAAAGTTTTTATAGTTGTGCGTACATTTACAGAAATTCCATTTAGTGTACGACGACGTAAACGAACTTCACTTTGTGGTTCCGAAGTAAGATAAGTTTGTGTAATCTTGCTTGTTATAACTTCAGGTATCACATCTTTCAGTCGTACAATATATTTCCGTTCTTCAATAGCTTGACGTGGAATTTCCAAAACATCAGAAATATCTTGAAGGACTTGTTCTAGCTTGGTTTCAAATTTCTCATGATTGTTAATAACCCGAAGATGAGGATGTTCAGACCAAGCGTGAATAACTTTCTTATCAAGTTCACGAGCCAACTCTATACCTTCAGTACGTTCTTTATTAGTTGCAGTTGTATAAAACTGTTCTGCTCCATCTGCTGCACTTACTAAGTGTAAAACAGCATCATAACGAGAACGTAATTCTTCATTATTTGTACCAACATGGGATGTAATATTTTCCCAAAGTTTAGGTTCCATATATGCTGATATATCCATTGTACCACGATCGCAAACAATGAGAACTGGCTGTTTTATACTTTTTGCCATTTGCTGGAATTTATCTTCCAATGCTATTTGCATTTCTAAAGTAGCCTTTTCACCTTCATAAAAGAATTCTCGATTATCAGTAAGATAGTCCATACCAGCCTGCAAAAATAGTGTAGGCAGCTCAGGAATAATAAACACTTTATAGCCAATACTTGAAAAGTGTTCCATTATTTTTACTAAGGCGGTCGTTTTACCTGCACAAGGTCCGCCTGTAAGTACAATTTTTTTCATAAATGAAATATCCCTTCCACCTTTAAAAAAGATGTAAGGGATAAAATATATTATAGTGTTTTAATAAACAATCTATAGAAACTCTCTTTCGAGAAATAATATTATTCAGCTGCAGGAGCTTCTTCTACTTCAACCTCAGTTACTGGAGCTTCAACAGTTTCTTCAACTTCTTCAGCCTTAGGCTCTAGTTGGTTTTCTGCAACTACAATTACAGGAAGCTTAACCTCAACATCTTTAAAGAAGTGAATAGTTGCTTCAAATGTACCAACCTTCTTAATGTCGCGCATTGTGATAATCTTGCGATCGATTTCTATACCCTTCTTAGCTAATTCCTCAGCTACGATGATGGTATTAACTGAGCCATAAGTAACGCCAGTTGCAGAAACCTTTGCTGAAATTACTAATTCTACTCCTTCGAGTTGTGCAGCTCGCTTTTCTGCATCAGCCTTTTTAGCAGCAATTTTAGCAGCTTGTTGTCTCAAGTCTTCAGCTAATTGCTTTTTAGCAGAAGGAGATGCGATTACACCTTTACCTGTTGGGATAAGGAAGTTACGACCATATCCGCTTTTTACATTTACAATATCGTTCTTGTAACCAAGTCCGATAATATCTTCTTTAAGTATAATTTCCATATCTTAAGCCTCCTTCTTATTTCATCAAATCGGTTACATATGGAAGCAAAGCAATCTGACGAGCACGCTTAACAGCTTGTGCAACACGACGCTGATACTTCAAAGATGTTCCAGTAATACGACGTGGAAGAATTTTTCCTTGTTCATTCAAGAACTTCTTAAGGAATTCGCCATCCTTATAGTCGATATATTTGATACCACTTTTCTTAAAACGACAATACTTTTTCTTCTTAGTATCGATTGATGGTGCGGTCAAATAACGAATTTCTGTCTTTTTCTGCTCTGCCATGATTAAGCCTCCTTTTTAGCTGCCCATTTAGCGCGACGCTTCTCAGCATATGCAGCTGAGTACTTATCCTGCTTAATGGTAATGAAACGAATAACTTTCTCGTCGCGGCGGAAGCCTGTTTCGAGAGTTTTAATAACTGATGGTTCTGCATTAAACTCCAACATTGCGTAGAAGCCAGAAGACTTTTTTTGAATGTTGTAAGCCAACTTCTTGAGAC
Source organism: Prevotella aurantiaca (assembly GCF_015262605.1). Taxonomy (NCBI): domain Bacteria; kingdom Pseudomonadati; phylum Bacteroidota; class Bacteroidia; order Bacteroidales; family Prevotellaceae; genus Prevotella; species Prevotella aurantiaca. The sequence goes on from NZ_JABZSJ010000029.1 coordinate 17,833, forward strand.
CCCAAATCTCTTCGTTCAAGATTTCAGCACCTTTATCGGTGAGCAGTTTCTTGAATTTAGCGACCGCTTCCTTCATCTGTTCATCAGACAAAACGGGAGTCAAAATGAAAACGGTTTCGTATTGATTCATACTACTTTTAAATAAATTATTTATAAAAATATGCATCTCTATCTCGAAATGCGGTGCAAAATTACTACTTTTTTATGAACTAACCAAATGTTTTTAGTACTTTTGCATTCTATGAAGGGATATATTAAATATTTAGGATTAATATCAGTAATAGCAGGTCTCATATTGTTTGCTATTCACATTTTATTAAATATTAAAGGGAATGCTCTCCTTTTTTCTGGATTAATATTAATAATAGCTGGAACTATATCTTATGTTCAGCTGGAAAAGCATTCATAGTATTAAGCAAAATCATTATTTGCTTAACAGTAGAAAAATTATAATTACAAATTAAAAAAACATAATTATGTTTTGATAAAAATGTAATTACGTTTTTTAGTTTTGTAATAATAATCGATTTTATTTTTTTAACATAATGAAAAGTTGAGAATAATACCTTTTTCTAATAAATCAATACTTTTAAATTACTAACAAACAGTATCTTAGTGAATCTGTATAAAAAAAATTTCTTATACTATTTATTAAAAAACTCATACAACTATTAAAAATAAAAGCTCAACAGAAACTTCCATTGAGCTTTTATTTTATTTTTATTCTTCGTCTGGTACAATAAGTTTATAACCCTTACCATGTATATTGATAATTTCAATTTGATCATCAGCTTTTAAATGCTTGCGCAACTTAGTTATATAAACATCCATAGAGCGTGCATTAAAATAGTTGTCATCTATCCAAATTGTTTTCAAAGCATAGTCACGCTGCAGTATTTCATTTGAGTGTGCACAAAGCAGAGCAAGCAATTCGTTTTCTTTTGTTGTAAGTTTAGTTGCTTTATCAGGATCATTGTCAAGTGTTAGCAACTGCTTCTGTGTATCGAAAGCAAATCGTCCAATCTGATAAAGAGTAGATTCCTTAGTTCTCTTTCCTCGCACACGACGAAGGATAGCTTCAATACGGAATACTAATTCTTCCATTGAGAAAGGTTTAGTAATGTAATCATCAGCACCAATCTTGAAACCAGCAAGAATATCTTCTTTAAGTTGCTTAGCTGTTAGGAAGATAATTGGTATCTCTGCATTTGACTGACGAATTTCTTGTGCCAATGTGAAACCATCTTTCTTTGGCATCATCACATCAAGTACACAAATGTCATACTTATTCTTCAAGAAAGTTCTATATCCAATTTCACCATCAGGACATAGGTCAGCTTGATAACCTTTAGCCTGTAAATACTCGCTCAGCAGTGTTCCGAGATTTTCATCATCTTCACACAATAAAATCTTGAAATTTTCTTCCATATCTTTTCTCCTTTAATTAAATTTGTTTTTATTTATCTAATAGTACTGGTAGAATAATTGTGAATTTTGTTCCTTTACCATACTCACTATCTACCTTTATTTCACCTTCGTGTAAATCTACCATTCTTTTAACGTATGCTAAGCCTAATCCGAAGCCTTTTACATCATGTAAGTTGCCGGTATGTACGCGATAGAATTTTTCGAAAATCTTCTTCAAGTTATCTTTCTTAATTCCTTGACCCGTGTCGCGTATTGTTAAATAGAGGTGATCATTTGTATTCCATGTTTTCAAATAAACATTCAGAGGTTGGTCAGCTTTAGCATATTTTACTGCATTATCCAACAAGTTGAAAATTACATTTTGGAAATGCATTTCATCCACATACATTTTTGAATCTATAGCATCTATCTCTGTATAAACCTTTCCTCCAGTATGCTCTACTCGCAATGTAAAAGAATGCGCAATAGTTTCGACCATCTCGTTCAAGTCTACATATTTTTTCTTTAACACTGCTTTTTTGCTATCATACATACTCATCTGGAGCACTTTTTCTACTAAAAAGCGTAGCCGTTTGGATTCATCGTTTACCACCCCACCAAGATGTTCTATCATTTTCGGCGTCTTGGTCAGACTTTTATCATTCATCATCTGTGCAGCTAACGAAATACTTGCTATTGGCGTCTTTAATTCGTGTGTCATGTTATTCACAAAGTCATTCTTAATTTCCGAGTATTTCTTCTGTCGAAATATAATGACAATTGTGAAAATAAATGTTACTAGCAACACCATCGTGAAGATTATAGACGGAATCATGAATCGTACACTTGAGAAAATATAACTATTCATTTCTGGAAAATGCACCTTCACTACACCCATTCTATTCGGTGGGTCGTTTCTGAACAGTACTTGCGAGTAACAATTATCTTCTCCATCACTAACATAGTCAGGACATTTATAAACTTCACGTCCGTCTTGCGTAAGCACCGTAAAGTGATATGGAATGTTGATTCCATTATTCATCATCTCCGCCCGCAAATCTTGATCAAGCATTTTGAAATTAATTCGTTCATTCAGAGGCTTATCCGAAGCAGAGTAAAGTATATTGTAAACGACTTCTTCCAATAGTGCTTTCTGATAAACGTAGCGGTTTCTTACGACTTCTTGCATTTTTCTTTTGGTTGCCGCAATAGTTCCCGTATCGTTTCGAAGGATGGTTGCCTTTGTTCTTAACGAAGGATTACTCTGAGCTAATTTAGATTCGAACGAAGTATACGAATCACTTCCTTCCAATGATGCTGGTGCTTGATGCGTATGTGATGTATCTTTTCGCCGAAGTGAATCAGCACTTGTTGTTTTCAATTCATTGTTATTTACATCTTTTTCTAGGAATCTTAATGTTTCATTAAGCTCCATGTTACGAGAAGCTTGATAAAGAGCACGATTTACCGATTCGTCGAACTGCTCTTTCTTCATCTCTGCCATTTCCTCAATATAATTGAGTTGGAGCAAAAGAAGAGCAAGGAACGAAAGTCCCATGATGACTGCAATTACCCAAATCGTCTTTTTATTCATAATCTCTTTACCTATTATCTTTTATTTATAGTGTAAGATACTACACTTTAATTATACATTTTATTAAACCGAAAGCAAAGGTAATTAATTTATTAAACCATTAACAATTAAAAGTTAATTAATAGTTTAATATTTATTTATATTAACATATCGCGAAAGATGTAATAAATAAAAATCAATTATAAAACAAGATATGACTAATAATATTTCCTTAAAAAGAATTTAAAAGAAGAAAAACAATATTCTTTTGATATACAAGTTGGTAAAGTTTTCAGTCAAAATTATTACCTTTGCAACATATTATTTTAAATTATGGTGAAGGCAAAACGTAAAAAAAACAACTCTAAAAGACTGGAAATTGCTGCAGCAATTATTGCTATTGGCGCTTTAGTTGCATATTTCTTTCTGTTCTCTTCAATGTCAAGCAATGGTAAGACAGAGTATTTATTTATCGATCACGATGACAATATAGATTCTGTTTACAATAAATTGGAAAAGGTATCTACTAAACATGGTTTATGGACTTTCAAAGTCTTGGCTAATTTATTTTCTTACAAGGATAACATACGTTCAGGAAGATACACAATTAGTAGTTCGGGCGCATTACTAACTTTTCGCAACTTTAAGAATGGTAAACAAGCTTCTGTCTCACTAACTATTCGTTCAGTAAGAACACTAGGTGATTTAGCAACTGATGTAAGCAAAAAACTTATGTTCACCAAAAGAGAACTAATGGATTCTCTAACCTCAGAAACTGTTTGCAAACGATATGGTTATTCACGACAAAACATTATTGCTATGTTTATTCCAAATACTTACGACTTCTATTGGGCTACATCTGTTTCAACATTCTTAAAGAAAATGGATAATGAGAATAAGAAGTTTTGGACATTCGAGCGCACCCAAAAAGCTGAAAAAAATGGTTTTAGCAAAGTAGAAGTGATGACTTTAGCTAGTATTGTTGATGAAGAAACTGATGATGAGGGCGAAATGCCTAAAATTGCAGGTATGTATATCAACCGTCTAAATAAGAAAATGCCATTGCAAGCTGATCCTACTGTGAAATTTGCTATTGGGAATTTCCAAGCACACCGCATATATCATAAATGGTTAAGTTACGATAGCCCTTACAACACATATAAATATAAAGGTCTTCCTCCTGGTCCTATACGTATTCCTAGCATAGCTGCCATTGATGCAGTTCTGAATTATGTACACCACAACTACTTGTATATGTGTGCAAAAGAAGATTTTAGCGGTACACACAACTTTGCTGAAACTTATGAAGAACATTCTGTAAATGCAACTAAGTATGCCAAAGCATTGACCGAAAGAGGGATAAAATAATCACACTTTTGTCTTATAAAATAAGTAATCTTCCATATAAAAATAGTATTGGTTCTTTTAAGCTTTTTTTCTTTAAAGAACCATTACTATCAATTAATTTGCTTTTTACCTTTTAAAGAAACAATAGTGTTTATAAATGAGTGTAATTCTAGTTTAATATGAAAATTTGATTTAATGTTTATCTATTGAAAACACCCTTTTTATTACTTCCTTCGTTGTATTTCTTAGACGACTAGTTGCCACCTTTGGGCACATAGCTTCGCTAAGTGGAGTATTTGGAGGGTTAATACAAACAGCTTCATTAAAACCTGCAGATACTAATAAATCCTTATTAGCAACGCAACCTGCTAATACGATGGTAGGAACATTATGAGTCCTAGCAATTGACATAATACCAAATGGTAGTTTGTTATTTAATGTCTGGCTATCAATTTTACCTTCTCCGGTTAATACAAGGTCAGCATTATTTAAATGATTAATAAGACCAGTGTATTCAATTAAGACTTCTACTCCTCTACGCAATTGAGCACCTAATAAACAAAACGCATAACCTAACCCACCTGCAGCTCCACTTCCAGGTATTGTTGGATCTATTTTACAAAGATAAGCAAGGTTGCGTAAACCTCTATCTAATATTTCTACATCATATTTGCTTGCTCCTTTTTGGGGCGCATAAACATATGCTGCACCATTATAACCATACAAAGGATTATTAACATCGCAAAGGACTTCTATTTGAATATCTTGAAAAACTGACAATAAAGAAAGATCTACAGACGTTAGATGAATAAGATCTCTTCCCTTAGGGTATTTAACTAATTGATTATTTATATAGAACTTTGCACCTAATGCTGCCAACATTCCTGCGCCTCCATCACTTGTTGCACTTCCTCCAATACCAATAAGGATATGTTTAACTCCAGCTTTAACAGCATTAAGAATCATTTCTCCTACTCCGAAGGTTGTTGTTTTCATTGGTTTTTGCTCATTCGGCTGTAAAAGGATAAGACCTGCTACTTCTGCCATTTCCATAAGTGCAATACGCTGATTTTCTTCAATGGCATAATTAACAAAAATGGGGCGCATTAAAGAATCATTAACTTTGCAGGTACTCCACTTTGCTCTTGTATATCGCACAAGAATCTCTGTTGTTCCTTCGCCTCCATCTGCCATGGGTAAGCATATAATCTCAGCAGTCGGAAAAATCTCTCTTATTCCCATAGCTACTGCATTTGTTGCCTGTTCTGCTGTAAGGGAACCTTTAAAAGAATCAAAAGCAAGTATAACTTTCATTATTTATTTTGTAAAGTAGTAATGAGTATAACTACCTTTAATATAGGGCATATTAGGTTTTAATCCTTTTTTCAATTGTTCATGTAAATTAAAAGCTTCTGCATAATATCGAGGACGAAGACTATCAACTGGATAGTATTTCTGAACAAAGTAAATAAACTTAGGAAGGTCTCTGTCAAGCAAGAAGCCAGCTAATTGGTAGTGTACAGAAGTTTTTGTTGCTTTATTAATAACGCTGTCGGGTAATAATAACGAATGTATTTTACCTGGACGCAATACATCTCTCCCACCAATTAGACGATATTCATATAGACTATCTGACAAATCTCCAAGGCGGGCTACACTATATATTGTAAGCATTGTAGTTGTAGAATCAATAGATTTCATTCGATGTATTCGACGCAAAGCTTCACGATATTTAAAGTTTTGGACTAAAGTCTCTACCTTAATCTTTTCATGAAACTGCTTATCAGAATTACTAAATATTCCTATAAATAAGAAAAAAACAAGCATTATACAGATGTTTATCCACAATAATTGAGAAATAAATCCAATGCCACGTAGTTCTGGCTCATAGGGTTCATAACGCCGAATATAATAAACAAATACAACATAAAGAATCAATAAGACAGGAGCAACCCAAATCCAATTCCCAAAATTAATTGTCGTAGAATTTGCTCTAATAGAAGTTAAAACAGTTAACAGGAGTACAGAAGGAAAGTAAGTAATTGCATGTCCACGTTTACTAAGTTTCAGTAAAGAATAAACACAGACTTGACAGAGTTGCAATATAATCGTTATTAATATTGCGCCCAACCACGGAACATAATGTGTTTGCCCGTTTGATGCTACATGTTGTGTAAGCACGAGAATGTCTGCCTGATAAAAAAAAAGATAGCAGAACGTAAAGACCCAAAATATAAAAGCACAGCAAATGCGCATGAATTTACTTTCAATTCTCATTAGTACTATTTTTTCTTCGTAAAACTAATGCACTGCGAGCTGGTATATATAGTTTCAACCACCCTTTATTATCTTTCTCGTAAAGTGGATCAGGTAAAGTTGCATGTTTCACTTTTTCATCGACAAAACCAAAACCACCATATTCCCACGAATCTGTATTTAACTTAACATTATAAATTCCATTAGGAACAAGGAATCCATAATCAGAGAATGAACGTGATGGTGAGAAGTTAAATACAAAAACCAAATCATTACGACTGAAAGCTAATATTTGATCTGAGTCGTTATGCCATATTTCTTTTAGCGGTGTACCGCTAAAGTTTGGCTCACTTTTTATAACTTCTAACATTTTTTTATCAAAATCACCAAGGTAGTGATAACAAAGTTCAATATTATCAACTAAATTCCATTGACGACGGGCATATTTATAGCTCCAATCATTACCTTCACGTGGGAAATCAATCCATTCAGGGTGTCCGAATTCATTGCCCATAAAGTTTAAGTACCCACCATTAATGGTCGATGCAGTAACTAGTCGTATCATCTTATGCAATGCAATGCCCCGTCTTGCCCTATCATTCTCATCACCCTTCTTAAAATGCCAATACATATCTGCATCTATTAAGCGAAAAATAATAGTCTTATCACCAACTAAAGCTTGGTCATGGGATTCACAATAAGAAATTGTACGTTCATCGCTACGCCTATTTTTTACCTCCCAAAAAATAGATGAAGGTTTCCATGCTTCATCAGGTAATTCTTTTATAGTCTTAATCCAGTAGTCTGGAATATTCATAGCCATCCGATAATCAAAACCATAACCGCCATCTTTAAACTTTGCAGCCAATCCAGGCATTCCAGATACCTCTTCTGCTATAGTAATAGCATATTTGTTGACCTCATGTATTAAGCAGTTTGCTAAGGTTAAATAACAAATAGCATTATCATCTTGGTGACCATTAAAATAATCAGCGTAATTGCAGAATGATTCTCCTAAACCATGACTATAATATAACATTGACGTAACGCCATCAAATCGAAAACCATCGAAATGGTATTCTTCTAGCCAATATTTGCAATTTGATAGAAGGAAGTGTATCACTTCATTTTTTCCATAATCAAAGCATAGAGAATCCCATGCGGGGTGTTCGCGACGCTGACCAGGATAAAAATATTGATTAGGATCTCCAGCAAGATTTCCTAATCCTTCTATTTCGTTCTTGACAGCATGTGAATGGACGATATCCATAATAACTGCTATCCTATTATTATGCGCTTCATCTATCAGTTCTTTAAGTTCTTCAGGTGTACCAAAACGTGAACTTGGAGCAAAAAACGAACTTACATGGTAACCAAAACTTCCATAATAAGGGTGCTCTTGAATAGCCATTATTTGAATGGCATTATAACCATCATTCACAATTCTAGGCAGGACCTTATTCTTAAATTCTGTATAAGTTCCTACTTTCTCGGCATCTTGTGCCATGCCTATATGGCATTCGTATATAAGAAGTGGAGATTTGGTTGGCTTAAAAGATACATTTTTCCATTTATACGTCTGTTTAGGACACCATACTTGCGCTGAAAAAACTTTTGTATTTTCATCTTGTACAACTCGTTGTGCCCATGCTGGAATACGTTCACCTTCCCCCCCATTCCACAATGTATACATTTTAAACAGATCACCATGATGCATTGCATTTTCATCAAGAATTAATTCCCAGTCTCCAAAACTTCCATCAACTCTCTTACATTGATATTCTGAAGAACGCTTCCAGTTATTAAAATCACCTATTAAATATAGGTCTGTAGCATTAGGAGCCCATTCGCGAAATATCCATTGATCATTAATTTTATGTAATCCATAATAATTATAGCCATTAGCAAATTCTGAAAGACTTTGCTTTCCTCCATTAGTAAATTCCTTTATACGCTCTAAAGCATAATTGTGTCTACCAAAGATTGCCTCGTTAAAAGGATATAAGTAACTATCGCTTTCTACTATACCCAATAATTGAGTATTGCACTTTGCTTTAATCGCTGCATTAGCGTTATCCTGAACCTTTTTAACCATATTTTTTGTTATTAATTATTATGTCTGACGCCATTATCATAATAACCCTGTGCAATTACCTTACCATTACGATCAGTTTCAGTAAATTTCCCATCTCGGACATTATTACGATAAGAACCTTCAAAACGTACTCCTTTTTTATCTTGCTCTATGGCCGCTCCATTACGTATTCCATCACGATACATACCACGGAACTTACTACCATCTGCATAATGGATTGTAATTTGACCATCCATTTTCCCATTCCTGAATTGTCCCTCAATCACATCTTTATTTCTTTTGGTTAATTTTCCTTGTCCACCTTGCAAACCATTTTCCCAATTTCCAACATAGATATCTCCATTTTCCCACACCATTGTTCCAAGTCCAGATCTTAATCCTTTTAGGAATCGTCCTGTGTAATTTTCTCCATTTTTATAGCGTAATATACCTTGTCCAGTTCGTTCATCATCCAAATAGTCTCCTTCATATATATCGCCATTGCTAAACTTATATACCCCTTTTCCATTGCGTAAATCATTTTTCCATTCACCATTGTATTCTTCTCCACTATGGTAAATATAAACGCCTTTTCCTTCTTTTACGTTTTTTACCCAATCTCCTACGTATGTTGAACCATCTTTCCACACAAAACGTCCATGACCACTTTTAACGTCATCTTTCCACGCGCCATCGTAATATGCACCATTTGCAAAAGTGTAACGCCCCATACCATTGCGTTTATCCATTATCCATTGACCAACATATACGTCACCATTATAATAGCGCATTACACCCTTTCCTTGTTGATAATCCTTATACCAAAGACCATCATATACATTTCCATTTTTAAAAATAAATATACCTTTACCATGTTGTTGGTCTTGGAACCATTGTCCTGTATATTTTTCACCATCAGAGAAAGTATAAGTTCCTTCTCCTTGTCGTTTACCTTTTACGAAATCACCTTCGTATACATCACCATTTTTATAGGTTGTTATACCACGACCAGATGGTTTTCCATTAACAACATCCCCTTTATACGAATCTCCTGTTTTTAATACAATTGATTTTACTTCTTGACCTTGCGACATGGCAAAGTATGGTATCATACAAAATATTATAGTGATAAATAGATTCTTCATTTCTTTTTAAAATTATCTTTAATTGCAAAGATACACTTTTCAAGTGGCTTTTCCAAGAATCTAAACTTATTTTTACTTATTTATCCAGCAAACGACCATTGTATATTTGGGATTTATTAAGGAAATAAAATCTATTGTTTTGTTTGTCTTTAGATTTATTAATTGTGTATCCGATATTATTACTTTCATCTCTTGGAAGGCAAGCTTTTCTTCAGAAAAAAGTTTATATGCAGCTTCTTTAGCACACCATGTAATCAACAGCTCATTAGTAGTAGTATATATTTCATCATTGCGCAGGAATCTTTTTTTTATTTTTTTTATCCTATCTGAAGTATATTCAATGTCAATTCCCACTTCAAATTCTTTTGATAAAAGTATAGCAACAAAACCTTTTGTATGAGAAATACTTATATTATACCCATCAATTAAAGGCTTGCCAACCTCATTATGATTCAATACAACATCATACCCAAGCATAAGTTTAAGAAGTTGTAATTCACCTTGTATTTCTGCATCTCGGCCGTTTTCAATTTCAAGAACTCCTAAAACTATATCTTTAGTTAAATAACTAATGCTGCTTTTCATCTAAAATGGTAACTTTGATTTTACTAATTCGGAGATTTTCTATCGCCATAACCTCAAAAAGAAATTGCTTATAACTTAATTTTTCATGCAAAACTGGAAATTCTCCTTTAAGCTCAAGTAATAATCCTGCCATAGAATCTGCATCACCTTGTAATTCCTCAAAAGTATCATCATCTAAATCTAGAACTTTTGTAAAATCTCCTATTGAAGTTTTTCCTTCAAACAAATATATACCTGTGGACAAATTATGATAAAAGGACTTATCATCATCAAATTCATCATTTATTTCCCCAACAATTTCTTCGAGAATATCTTCCAATGTTACAAGTCCACTTGTACCACCAAATTCATCTACAACTATTGCTATATGCACCTTATTTTCTTGAAATTCACGTAACAAATCATCAATTTTTTTTGTCTCAGGAACAAAATAGGGAGGACGTATTAGGCTCTGCCATCTAAAATTTGTAGGCTTATTCAGATATGGAAGTAAATCTTTGATATATAAAATACCACGTATATTGTCTTCATTGTCCTGGTATACGGGAATTCTTGAGTAGTTATTCTCCACTATACATTTCAAAACTTCTGAATAGTTAGAACGTATATCAAGATCAACAATGTCTCGACGTGATGTCATTACTTCTTTAGCGGTTTCATCAACAAATCGTATAATGCCTTCCAGCATCTCTTGTTCGTTACTTATTTCATTTTTGTTGGTCAACTCCAATGCTTGCTCTATCTCATCCATTGATAGCTTCCGTTTCTCTTTTTTTAGCATTTTTTCTGCGAAAACACTACTGCGCATCAAAATACTTTCTATTGGCCAGAAAAGTTTCCGAGCTATCATTATACCATTAACAGCATGGCGGCAAAATTTCAAAGGATTCATGCTGCTATACACTTTTGGCATTATCTCACCAAAAAGAAGTAGAAGAAAAGTAAGAAGAATAGTAGCACAGAATATTTCTATCCACGCAACTTTGAATACAACTATCTCTCTCAGTACAAAACCTGAAAGCATAACTATTGTAACGTTCACTAAATTATTTAGAATCAAGATTGTAGCTAATGTACGTTCACTATCATCTCTCAAAATCTGAATATTCTTATCAATGCTACTTTTTGTTGGTTCTAATTCATCAATATCATTAGGAGACAAACTGAAAAATGCGATTTCAGAACCACTAGCAAAGCCAGATATATAAAGAAGCAAGCATATTAAGATTAGAGCTATTATAGCTCCAAGTGTTGGTATATGAAATTCTACTGAAGAAGTAATAAGCGTAACTAAATCGTTCATTTAAAATGGTAATTTGGATTTATCCATTTCGTCTAAATTTGATAATGTGTCTTCATTTTCAATATTTGGACTTTCTGCTTTTTTAGGTGCAGCTAACCATTCTAAAGAGTCAACATAAATTTCTGTAGTCTGACGTCGAATACCGTTTTTATCATCATAACTTCGATATCTAACACGTCCCTCAACATATAATTTATCGCCTTTATGAATATACCTTTCTGCATATTTACCTAAGCTTTTAAACAATACTAAATTATGCCAGTCTGTATGATCAGGTACTTTTGTGCCATTTGCTAAAGTATATCCTCGTTCGGTAGTTGCTAGGGGGATAGAAGCAACACATTGATCAGCGTCATAATAATGCACCTCTGGGTCCTTCCCAACGTGTCCTATCAACATAACCTTATTCATATTCAAAAGTATTATTGCTAATCTATGGGTGGAAGTTATTTCCACATTCCAAGATATCTAAAGTTGAAATTCTTACCTTTAGCAGAAGGGAATTGGCTTCGTGAATCTACTCGATCTTTTAAATAATCAACAATACGATTATAACAGTCAATACCTGAAATTGATTTGCATTGAGCTACAAATGTTGTATCACGATACTCATACTTTCCTGTAGCTGCAATGTAAACTACACGTTTGAAATTTAATGAACCTTCATACCATCCATCACGTTCCTCACTGAGATGCATTAATGTCGGATTGTCTTTTTTCAAAGGCATACTACCATTTCTTACAGCTTTTTTCTGTTTAAAATCAAGCATTGTTTGCGCTTCTGTTTTTATAATGATAAAATAGATGCGTGGACGTACTTTATAACGTTTTGGATAATACACATCACTTTCTGCATATAAGCGTATATCCTCTTCCAAATCTTGAGTAAGTTGAATATCTGGAATTGATGCTAAGAAATCTAACGCTTCTTCAACATTATATGCTAATGTTTCATTATCGAAATATCTTAAATATAAATTCATTTAGCCGGTGTTAGTATGTTTCTCTAAAAAAAGAGCGGAAAACGAGACTCGAACTCGCGACCCCAACCTTGGCAAGGTTGTGCTCTACCAACTGAGCTATTTCCGCAAACAAATAAATTTTCTTATTAAGTGAAGAGGAGGAGACTCGAACTCCCACGAAGCAATTTTCACTACCCCCTCAAAGTAGCGCGTCTACCAATTCCGCCACCTCTCCAAATTTGTTGTATACAATATAAATAAGTAGTAGTGCCCAGAACAGGACTCGAACCTGCACGTATAAACACACGCACCTGAAACGTGCGCGTCTACCAATTCCGCCACCTGGGCATTATAAGAACAGGTCTTTCTACTTATATCAAAATTTCAATAAGAGCGGAAAACGAGACTCGAACTCGCGACCCCAACCTTGGCAAGGTTGTGCTCTACCAACTGAGCTATTTCCGCAAATAAGTATTTCACCAAACACTCTAAAAAGTCGGGGCGACAGGATTCGAACCTGCGACCACCTGGTCCCAAACCAGGCGCGCTACCGGGCTGCGCTACACCCCGCTGCTATCATCAATAAATTACTCTATTTCTGAATTGCGAGTGCAAAGGTACTGTATTCTTTTTATTCCTCCAAATTTTAGTACGTTTTTTTTCGCACTTTCTTTATAAGACGAAAATAGTTTTCCAATTATATGGGTAATATTGAGGAAGTTATACAAATAATAAAAAAAAGGCTTATGTGACAAAAATGTGCTTATTTTAGCGTCGTTTTCTCTTATGTGACAAA
>NZ_JABZSJ010000030.1:0-30974 GCF_015262605.1 Prevotella aurantiaca
ATTCATAAATACTAAAAAGTAGGCTGAAATGACCAGCCTACCAAATGTCCATTACGCCGAAAAAGTCAACACTACTACCTTTTTATGAATGGTGTTCAACCATTATTATGGAACCATCATACTTCTTCTTTTTGTAAATAAAAGCGCAAGTAAAAACTGGTAGTTGCTGTTTGACATTACAAAAGCGCCTGTTTTGCAATGCAAAACAGGCGCTTTTGTAATGTAATATAGGCTCTTTTACGACGCAAAACAATGGGTGTTGTAACGCATTGATGGAAAGACGTTTACACTATAGCAATGATCTTAAAAAATCTTTACACTATTCTTGTGATTTCTTTCGCCTGTAAAGGCGGTGAAATAAGCGGAATGAGGCCTTGATTGCAGCATACTTTTTAAAGTAGACGGGATATAGACGAATACTTCATAATACTGCGCGACTGACTTAACAAGCGGCAGAACTCTCGCGCAGAGTTCTTAATATAAGCATTCTTCAGCATGTGAATGCAGCCTTCCATATCGTCGTTGTGCATTTCGAGCGGTATTCCCACAAGCCCTTCTTCGTTGTGTATGGTGGCTTCGGCAAGCACTGTTACGAGTTTGCTTTGGCGAACCAACTTCAGCAGAATGTTGATGTCGTTTATCTCTAAACGTGTTTTTATGTTATTTGCCGACGATTCTATCATATCGTCGAATGCGTTTCGAGCCTGCAAACCGCACGCAGGCATAGCTATCTGGCAGGCTTTCAAATCTTCGAGTGATATGCTTTTGCGTTTGGCAAATGGGTGGGTGGAACTCATTACGGCTACAAGGTTATTGTTGAACAATAGGTAGCTTTCTACCCTTTCGTTCTTTTCAGTAGGTTTGAATGCCAAAACAAAGTCTACTTCGTGGCGTTGCAGCATATCCATAAGTTCTGCCATTGTTTTGTAAATGATGTTAAGGTGGACATCGGGATAGCGTTCCATAAACTCAAGCACGGTTTCGGTGAGCAGCGGACTGAAAGTAAACGTAACCCCAATGTTGAGTTCGCCTGTCAGCAAACTCTTCAAATCGGCCATTTTTTGCTGGCATATATCAGCATCTACAACCACCTTCTGTGCATATCTTACAAGTTTCTGCCCTGCTTCGGTAAGCGTAACTTCGTGGCTGTTGCGTTCAAAGAGCGTGGTGTCGAGTTCTGTTTCGAGTTGTTTTATTTGTTGCGACAGCGTGCTTTGCGTTACGAACAGTGCCTTTGAAGCCTCCGAGAAGTTCAAAAGTTCTGCTACCTTTAAGAAGTATCGTAGTTGTCTTAGCTCCATTATCCTTTGATTTTTGTTAATTCGTGTACCTTGTTACCTTATAGGAAATCTTGTTTAAAATAAAGATAGGCATAGTTGCACCCAATACCATTCCTAATATATCGAAGACACAAGTGAAGCCGTTCGATGTGCAAAGATACAAATAATGTTCGAATAAATCTTCATTTTCGGTAGACAAACACATCACCAAGCCTTCCACAGTGCGGTAGGCATACATTCCCGGAATCATAGGCAGAAGCGAAGGAAACGAGAATGTTTCGGGCGGACACTTCGCCTTCCGTGCCATGAACACCGTCATAAAACCTATGGCTAACGCTGCTATGAAGCTGGCAACAATAAGTCCGAAGTGGTGATAGTCGTTGTTCATAAGAATGAAACGAATGGCATGGCCTACGGCAGATATGATGAAACAATATTTATAGGCATTTTTCGGAGGGTTGCTGATGCTGGCAAAGCCAATGCCTGCCAAGCCACCGAAAAACGCATCTTGCAGTATTGAAAAGAGAAAATCCATAATTAAGGGCTACGATATTAATTGAAGATTCATAAGAAGTATGCCTACTGACAAACCTACCGACAAGCAGAATGTGAGGATAATGGCGTCCATAAAGCGGCTGAAAGACACAAGGTATTCGCCTGCCATCAGGTCGCTGATGCTGTTAATGTAGGGTATGCCTGGAATAAGGTACAACACACACGTTCCAAGTGCAACTTCAGGCTTGTTTCCTAAGCCGAAAATATAGCCTGAGGTGGCAATTACAGAGGAGAAGAAAGCGCAAATCAGGAAAACAAACTTTACGTTCACACCATCTTCGAGCAATACCTGTTTCAGTCGGAAGCCCACAAAGGTGGCAACAAAGACAATTGCCATAGCCATGAAATCACCACCGAAGATGCGACAAAACGAAAGGTTGGCAAGCGAAGTCAGTAGCAGTACCAGCCATTTGTTGGTGAAAGGTGCTGTGCTAACCTCTTTAAGAACCTTGTTTGCTTCGTCTAAATCCACCAATCCATCGGATATGCGCCAGCTCAATTGGCTTAAATGCGTGTTCTTGTAGAAGCTGATGCCCGTATGGGGCGTTCTTCTTATCACCACTGAGGATTGGTCTGTGGAGGGGTCGAACACCATAAGCTGCACGCTGCCAGGCATAATCAGAAGTTGACAATTTATGTTCCACTTCTTGGCAATGCGTTCTACATTTTTCTTTATGCGTGTGCAAGTAGCACCACAACCATAAAGCCAGGCTGCATATTCAGCAATGAAATTGCTTGTTTCATTGACAAGAAAGAAGGGGGTGCTATGCTTCATCTTCGCTCCAATCATACAAATCAAACTCGTCGGCTACTTCAAATATCTTTCCGTTGCCGTTTGTGAGGCGGGCAGTGATGGCTACACGCAATACGAAACCTACTAAAAGTAACAGCATTACTAAACTCCAGATAATAATTTGACTATTCATAATTCTTTGATTTTAAGTTTGCTTATTTCTTTTTTACGATGCAAAGGTAGGCGCATTTCTGCACCCTTACAAGCTTTGGTAATGGGTTGTTTCGATAATGGTTATCGTAATATTGCGATAGAGAACTGTTGGAAATTAGCCAAAACTGCGATGACAATAGATTTAAATCAAGGAGATGTGTATTTTTCGTGGTGGTACTGTCTGTTGTTTCCGTCTTTTAAGAATAACAGCATTCATATTTTTAGAATGAAGGCATATATTTTTCGGTGTTTCGTTATGCTGTTATTCCGATGTTTCGATAGATTGTTTAAAGTTTTGGAGTTAGGCGATTGTACTTTCTTTATACATTATGTGTGGCAAATTTCGATGATTTTGCGCACGTACTGTTCAAAGTTCTTGTCTGCTGTTCTGCTCCAAATATCGCCCAAAAGTGCAACGCCACCAAAGCCGTAATGTTTTACCTTGTCGATGTTGGCTGCCGTAATACCGCCTAAGGCAAATACTTTTTGGTCGATAACACCTTGCTTTTTCGCTTCGGAAAGGGTTTTCGGCGTGAATGCAGAGGCGTATCCCTGTTTTGAAATACTATTGAAAATAGGACTGAGAAAAACGTAATCGCAATTTGTTTTGTAGACTTTCACTTCGTCTAATGAGTGGCACGACTGCGAAATGGCGCCCTTATGGTTTGGTGGCAATACGCTGTTTCTGTGGTTCAAATGTAGTCCGTGCGGTGTGAAATGGGCAGCTAAATCGAAGTGGTCGTGCAGTACAAGGTGGTTATGATAGGCTGTGGGAATGGCTTCGACGAGCTTTCGCAACTCGTCGGCACTGCTTTCGGGTTTCCGAAGGTGCACAAGGTCTACACCCCAACGTAGCAGTTGCACAATGGTAGTTGCCTCGTTGTCTGTAAATTGTGGCTCGGTGATTACGATAGAATGCATCTCTTTTACTTTCGTCTATATATAATAATAGGTGGCAATCGTTGCTATCGTGCAACCATTGCCACCTATTGATATTATTGTTTCAAACGTTCGATGATAGCGTCAGCTACCTTTTTCCCAGAAAGAAGCATGCCGCCAAAGATTGGTCCCATGCGAGGTGTACCACCAACTGCCGACGATGCCATACCGCAAACATACAAACCAGGATATATTTCCTTTGTTCCTTCCACCACTTGGCGTTCGCCTTCCGCCACGTCTAACGAGCGTTCACCAATCACATCGCCCGTTGCCGTGTTGAGTTTAATGCCGTTTTTGCGTGCAACCACTTGACACATCTCGCTGTCATGGCCTGTTCCGTCAATCACAAACTTAGCCATGATGTTCAAAGGGTCTACATGTAAGCCTTCGCGAAGCACGGGTGTCCAGTTCACAACAACTCCGCTTACCATGTTATTCTTAAAAACAACGTCTTCAACAGAGTAACAATTAAAGATTGTTGCACCTGCATGTGTCGCCTTATAGAGTAGGGCAGAGGTGCTTTCAACAGAGTCCGCAGTGTACAAACCATCTTCGTAAGGCTCGTAATTGATATCGAAATCTTTAATGATATGTAAGGCTTCTTGCTGTATAACCAGCTGGTTAAACATCATAGCACCGCCCCACATGCCGCCGCCTGGCGATAGTTTGCGGTCGAAGAGTGCCACTTTCAGACCTGCTTTTGCCATATAGTAGGCTGCTGCAATGCCTGAAGGACCTCCACCAACAATGGCTACATCGAGTTCGAGGCACTTTTCCATCTTAGCAAAATAGGTGCTGATAATTCCTTTTGATACTTTTTTCTCAATCATAATATTATTGTTTTAAGTGATTTTTATTTTGTTTATTCGTTACATTCATCGCTTTCTAATGTCTGACTAATGCGCATTGCGCAGAAGTTAGGGCCACACATTGTGCAGTATTTTCCCCCTACCTTGTTCGACGTTTTCCAATATTCGAGAGCCTTTTCAGGGTCGAGTGCAAGGTTAAACTGGTCTTTCCAACGGAAATCATAGCGGGCTTTGCTGAGTGCATTGTCCCTTATAGCTGCACCAGGGTGACCTTTTGCCAAGTCGGCAGCGTGGGCAGCAATCTTGTAAGTAATCACTCCTGTACGCACATCGTCCTTGTTGGGCAGCGATAAATGCTCTTTTGGTGTAACATAACAAATCATTGCCGTGCCGTACCAGCTTATCATTGCCGCACCAATAGCACTCGTAATGTGGTCGTAAGCAGGCGCAATATCGGTAACAAGAGGTCCTAATGTGTAGAAAGGAGCACCATGGCACTTCTCAATTTGCCTATCCATGTTTTCTCTAATCTTGTGCATTGGTACATGACCAGGACCTTCTATGAACGCTTGAACGTCTTTCGCCCATGCGCGTTCTACTAATTCGCCCATCGTATCCAGCTCCGCAAACTGCGCAGCATCGTTCGCATCGTAGGTAGAACCAGGACGAAGACCATCTCCAAGCGATATTGCGACATCGTATTTGGCACAGATATCGCAGATATCATCGAAGTGGCTGTACAGGAAACTCTCCTCGTTGTGAACCTGACACCACTTAGAGATGATGCTTCCGCCGCGACTTACCATGCCAGTAAGGCGGCCGTTGGCAAGCTGAACATTCTTTAAGCGAATGCCACAGTGTATTGTGAAGTAGTCAACGCCTTGCTCACACTGTTCAATAAGCGTATCACGGAATATCTCCCACGTTAGTTTTTCAGGCTTTCCGTCCACCTTTTCAAATGCTTGATACATTGGAACGGTGCCAACAGGAACGGGACAGTTGCGCAAAATCCACTCTCTTGTTTCGTGAATGTTCGTTCCTGTTGATAAATCCATTAGGGTATCGCCACCCCATTTGCAGCTCCATACCGCCTTTTCAACCTCTTCGTCGATGCTCGAATTCTCGTGAGAGTTGCCGATATTGGTATTTATTTTCACGCAAAAGTTCGTTCCAATAATCATAGGTTCGCTTTCTGGGTGATTGATATTGGCTGGAATGACAGCTCGTCCTGCTGCTACTTCGTCACGAACGAACTCTGGTGTAATATGTGTTTTTATGCCTAAAGCCTCGCAATCCATATTTTCGCGAATGGCAACATACTCCATTTCTTCTGTAATGATGCCTTTCTTGGCATAGTACATCTGCGTTCCTTTACGCTTTTTTATCCATGTTTGGCGCAGTTTAGGCAAACCTTTGTTAAGGTCAATCTCTATGTTCGGATCGCTGTATGGACCACTTGTGTCGTAAACTACTACTGGGTCGTTGGGTTGTTCAATGCGTTTACCACCCTCGTTCTTAACGGTTGGTGTAAGAAGAATGCGGCGCATACCCACTTTTAATTCTGGGTAGAGCGTGCCACACTTATAGATTTTCTCCGAATTAGGATAAGAAATCTTAATGTTTTCGTTCTTCATAATCTTATATTTCTATTAGTTTTTTCATTTCTTTTATAGGTTCTTCTGCTCCAAGAACGGCTCCGCTGACGGCTATTCCGCTTACGCCTATAGCTTGAAGCTCTACTATATCTGTGCTAACGATACCGCCAATTGCAACGAGTGGTAGGCAAATATCTGCTTGCTTCATTTGTTTTAGAATGTTTTGATAACCTTCCAAGCCAAGCACAGGTGCAAGATTGCGTTTCGTTGAAGTGTATCTGAAGGGGCCACATCCTATGTAATCTACTCCTTGTTTGGCTAAATGCTGCACATCAGCAAAGGTATTAGCAGTGCCTCCAATTATTGTTTCTTCGCCAAGAAGGCTGCGTGCTTCGCTAATAGGCATATCGTTCTTACCCAAATGTACACCGTCAGCACCGAGTTCGTCCACTAAATGCACACGATCGTCAAGTAAAAAGGTTGCATTATAGCTACGACAGAGTGTAACAACCTTCCTTCCAACGCATAAAAACTCTTCGTCTGTAGCGTCTTTCATACGCAACTGCACCCATTTGCAGCCACCACGGAGTGCCATTTCAGCACCTTCGATATAGCCAAATCGTTTATTCTCGTGTGTTATAAACTGTATGTTGTTCATCGTTTTATTAGTTTTTCAGGACAAAAAAAATGATTTACTGCTCCATGTCCGCTGCCTATGTACACGTTTGTTCCCTCTTTTATGGCTTGCGATACATAGTTTTTAGCCATAGCAACAGCTTCTTCGACCCTTAAACCACGAGCTAAGAAAGCCGTAATTGCCGAAGAGAGCGTGCAACCAGTGCCGTGTGTGTTAAGCGAATCAATAGTTTCGGTTTCAAAGATTAGTGGTTTGTTGTTGTCGGTAAAATAGAGTCGGTCTGCCTTTGTACCGCCTTTGATGTGTCCACCTTTTATTATTAGCGCCTTACACCCTAGTTCTAAGATTCGTATAGCCGCCCAATCAATATGAGATACCGTTTCAATTGCGCATCGAGCTAAAACTTCTGCTTCGGGAATGTTGGGTGTTAGTAGAGTTGCCATAGGTAAAAGCTGTTGGCAGAAGGTGTCTATGGCTTCCTTTTCTATAAGTTTATGGCCTGAAGTGGAAATCATTACGGGGTCTATAACGAGCGGAATATCACTATATTCAGCCAAAACTTGTGCGATAGTTTTGATATTTTCGGTGCATCCCACCATACCTATTTTAATAGCATCGGGGCGCAAATCGGTGAGAACGGCATGCAGTTGAGTCTCGACAACCGCAGCTTCAATGTTCTGAACGCAGAACACTTGCTTCGTATTTTGTGCAGTAACAGCCGTAATAACCGAAGAAGCGTAACATCCTAAAGCTGACATTGTTTTAATATCTGCCTGTATTCCTGCCCCTCCCCCGCTATCGGAGCCTGCTATTGTGAGAGTTTTTACATAGTGCATCATAAGCTATCAAAGTAACAAATGGTACTTTCCGGAACAACCAAAGTATAGGGGGATACACTAATTAAGGACAGATAAACGCAAATGTTTGTATATTCGCACTTCCTACGGCAGCATTACCTGCATCAGGTTATACGGGTATAATCTCAGCTCACTCAATGGAGTGGCACCCCCCCTTCGGACTATCCGAAAGTCTATCTGCCTGCAAAGGTACGATAATGTTCGACAATCCCAAAATATAAGATAAAGTTTTTTGGGTCAATAATTTTTCTTTTGTTTTTCATTTTGGTTTGCTAAAAATTACGTACATTTGCATTCAAACAACTAAATTTATATAGAAATGCTTGAGAAAAACATACGCGAACAAATCATTGATTTGATAAATCGGCAGGTTGTTCCTGCTGTTGGCTGTACCGAACCAATGGCGGTATCGCTCTGTACCGCACGTGCTACAGAATTATTGGGACAGAAACCAGAGAAAATAAAGGCTTTCTTATCTGCAAATATCTTAAAGAATGCAATGGGAGTGGGTATTCCTGGCACAGGAATGATAGGCTTACCAATTGCTATTTCTTTGGGTGCGCTCATCGGAAAATCGGAATATCAGCTTGAAGTAATTAAGGATTTGACGCCCGAAACCTTGGAAGAGGGAAAGCAATATGTAGCAGAAAACCGCATAGACATAAAGCTAAAGGAGGGAATTACCGAGAAATTGTACATCGAAATGATATGTGAAGCAGGTGGAAAGAAGGCTACTGCCATTATATCTAAGACGCATACGAACTTTGTTTACGAAGAAGTAGATGGAAAAATAGTGCTTGATGCACAGTCATCTACTGAAGATGGTGCGCCAACCAATAACGATGACATTCAGTTAAACCTAAAAATGGTGTGGGATTTCGCTACAACGACACCTATAAACGAGATAGATTTCATCTTAGAAGCTAAGCGTTACAACATGAATGCGGCTGAAGAGGCTTTGAAAGGAAACTATGGACACTGCGTTGGTAAGAGTATGGACCGCCCATTGAGCCGCGGTTTGTTCGGAAATAGCATCTATTCGCACATTCTTTCTAAGACTGCGTCAGCCTGTGATGCCCGTATGGGCGGAGCAATGGTGCCTGTTATGAGTAACAGTGGCTCTGGAAACCAAGGTATTTGTGCGACAAACCCAGTCGTAGTATTCGCTAAAGAGAACGAAAACACACCTGATGAGCTTGTTCGCGCACTTACATTAAGCCACCTTACAGCCATTTACATTAAGCAAAACCTTGGTACTTTATCAGCATTATGCGGTTGTATCGTTGCATGCACAGGTTCAAGCTGTGGTATAACCTACTTGATGGGTGGCGACTACAACAACATTTGCTATTCTATAAAGAATATGATAGCTAACCTTACAGGTATGGTTTGCGACGGAGCGAAGCCAAGTTGCGCACTGAAAGTTTCGTCTGGCGTTTCTACTGCTGTGCTTTCTGCTATGTTGTCAATGGAAAATCACCATGTAACAGAGGCTGAAGGTATCATCGATAAGGACATTGACAAGTCTATTCGTAACCTTACCAGCTTAGGAAAGGAAGCTATGAACGAAATGGATATTATGGTCTTAGACATCATGACACATAAAAGCAGCTGCTAACAGCATCAGCTTTAAGATATAAAAAAGGTTCGCATACAATCCGTGTGCGAACCTTTTTGCTAATATTATCAATGAAAAACGTATCCTTAACGTGAGTTCGATGATTTTATCGGTTGTTTCATCGTGTGCGAAACCGCTTTCATACTCCATAAGTAAGGTGCGTTTATATACCACTCGTGGTATACACTTGCATATCACTCGTGGTATATGCTCATACCCCACTCGTGGTATGCGTTTGTGTATTACGAGTAAAGTATCACCCTATTTACAAACAATTAAGGGCTGTGAACCTACATCTTGTCAGCTTGAACTCTCATTAGAGGGTGATGCTAACGCCTGCATACCATGTAGCGCCATATACAGGAGCATACATAAATGCTGCATCGTCGCCATGCTTCTCGTCTTGAAGATAGCTGAAGACATTCTTTCCACCACCATAAATATTGAATGCGCCGATGCGTTTAGCTACGCGGACGTTCCACAAAGTGAAAGGAGTTGTCTTCTTAATCTTAGATGTTTCAGGAGCATCTTCAGAGTTATAGTCGATGTACATCGTACCTTGGAGCGAGCCTGTAACTGAGAACGACCAAGTGCCAGGAGTGTATTCGAGGATTAAATCCCCTGTCATAGCTGGGAAACGAGATATAAACTTACTGTCTTTTGCGTACGCTAAGCGCTGAGGAGCTTCCTTACACTCGTCAGATAGAGGGTCAGACCATTCTGAACGCTCATGTTTGAACTTGCCTTGATTGATTGTCCAGTTCAGTCCAGTCTTGAAATTGCTAAGCGGATTCCACTTTATTCCAAGCTCAATGCCTTGCACATATGCGTCGTCAACGTTCTCCCACTGGTATGTATAGCCAAATTTCTTCACGTCTTCGCTTGCTGGAGCAAACTGAATCTTATCCTTTAAGTCGGTACGGAAGATGTTTGCACTCAACTGAACATTCTTTGTATAGTAGTCAGCAGAGAAGTTATAGCTGATAGAACGCTCACCTTTGAGGTCTGATGACTTCCATACACGTGGCGAACCAGAGCATAGGTGCAAGTCTTCAGAGAATCCGTAAGGAGCACGGAAGCCAGTACCAACATTAGCACGGAGTACGAATGAAGGGCTAATAGCGTACTTAATAGCAAGACGAGGGTTGAATGAAGTCTTGCTGAAGTGGGTCAATGGGAATGCAGAATCAGAAACCTTCTGACTTGTTGCATACTCTTCGCCAGAAGAGTGGTTATCAATACGCAAGCCAGGAACTACGGTAAGCTTAGGTGTTACATTCCATTCGTCTTGAATAAAGAAGCCAAACTCGTTTGCATGTTTCTTACCAATAGATGTATAAGGAATACCAAAGTAAGGGTTACCGCGTTCGTCGTCTGCTGAAATAATGTAGAGACCAGTTTCGCGCAAGCGTGTAAAGTAACCTTGAACACCCGCAAGTACAGTGTGTTTACCAAAGATTGAGGTCAGCGTAAGCGAAGGAGTGAATGTATTTTCCTTAGCAATGTAAGGGCGCATCAGCTCAACATCAGGGCTAACACCTTCTGGATGCGTTGCATCGGTGGTTGCTTCTTTGTAGTTAGATAGGAATGTATCGTTCGTAGCGTTACGCTTATGGTGAACGTAAGCCATTGCTAAGTTAAGCTCTGAGCGCGATCCGAGAGGCAAAGTGTAAGCCAAATCGGTTGTAATACGGTTGGTACGGATGTTCTCTGTGCCTTCAGAGTAAGGGTTAAGGAATAGATTATCCTTCATATTTCCGCCATATCGCAGTTCGTCCATGGCCTTTGTGCGTAGCACAAGCTTATCGTTATGAGTGAAAGGGCTATATATGTAAATGCTTGCACCTACGTTATTCATCAGACTATAAACGCGATCAGAGATTTGGTCTTTATGTTTTACCACGTCACGAGTAAGTCCGTCCTGTGTAGCATCTACTGCATCTTCTTCTGTACGTTGCGCTGTTACCAGTAAACCGATATTCTTATAGCGCATAGAACCAGCACCCTTGTAGCTCTTATGGCCGAAGTTGCCATATTGTATGTCTGCTGTTACTGAAGGTTCGAGGGTAGGTTCCTTTGAAATAATGTTGATAGCACCAGCTACTGCGCTACTTCCATAGAGAGCAGAACCAGCACCTTTCACTACTTCAAGGCGGTCAATATCGTTTGTTCCCATCTGTTGCAAGCCATAAACTCCAGCCAATCCTGAATAAACAGGCTCGCCATCGAGGAGCACTTGAGTATGTTCTGCGCCAAGACCTTGCATACGAACCATTGAGAAGTTACAGAATTGGCACTGTTGTTCTACACGAATACCAGGCATACCTTCCAATGCATCGTAGATATTAAGAGCGTTTTTACGCTTGAGCGCCTGCGATGTTAGCACCTCAGTACGTATTGGAACGTTCTTAACAAAGTGCTCTGTGCGCGTACCAGTTACCACAACTTGGCTGAGTTCCAAGGCATCTTTGTCGAGCTTAAAGTATGCGCCAGTACCTTTACCATAACTCATTTCAACCTCAAGTTCCTGTTCTTGGTAACCATCAAGGTTTGCAACGACTATTTGTTTGCCCAATGGCAGGTCTGACATCTTAAAGTGTCCCGAAGCATCACACTTGGTTTTTAAGGTTGTTCCCTTCACTGTGATGGTAGCATAGGGAAGATGTGCGCCTGTCTCTTTGGCCTTAACGTCGCCGAAGAGCACAGCGTCTGTACCCTGCGCCATTGCTATTACGGCACAAAGTAAGCTAAGAAATAAAGTAAGATTTCTTTTCATGTATAACAAATCTATTTATTAGGTTTATATTTAAATATAAAATTAAGATGCAAAGGTATTTATTTATCAGGCAATTAGCAATACTTAATAATTAGTAAACGTATTGTTATGCAGCGTATTTTTATCTTTATTGCGATTTGTTTCTCTATGGTTTTAGTTTATTATAGAATATCTTTATTTTGTTATTATTATAACGATTATGTGTTAAAAATAGTAATTTATGTTCGAATTACATAAATAAAAGTAAAATAGAACAAGCACTTCTTCCATTTTATTTGTATTTATATTATACCTATAAAAGATGATATAGCTCATCAGTACCATTCTTTTCATAGTTTGAAAGTATAGGGATTTTCCATTCAATAATAGGCATACACCTTTGGCTGTGTGGGAAATTACCGCTATTTTTGCATCATAAACTTGAACAAAAGTACAATAATTTTAAAACTATAAAGTCATGAAACGTCAATATATATTATTTTGGGGTGCTGTTACAGCGATGATGTCTCTCACTTCGTGTGACACTTTGCTTGCGATAGATGGCGGTTCTTCAGGTGCAGTTTATCCCTCAGGAGGTTCTGTTTACAATGCTGGTTACGGCTCAAGATACGACAGAGGCTATTCCTATTCAAGTATGCGATACGAAGAAGCACGTCGAGAGGCGTTGTTCTTGTCCGACAAAATGGCTTACGAATTGGGGCTTAACGATGCTCAATATGAGGCTATCTACGAGATAAACCTTGACTATCTGCTCAATATGCGTGGTGAAAACTCTATCTATGGCGACTATTGGGCACGTCGAAACAGTGATATTTTCTATGTATTGAACGCTACTCAGTACAACTACTTCGTAAATATGGACTACTTCTATCGCCCTGTTTACTGGTACGACAATACGTATGCGTTCAGTATTTACAACCGATACGACAACCCGCGCTACTATTATCGCCAGCGTCCGGTTTACTATGACACTTATAGAGGCGGCCGAAATCTGCTCAGCGAAAGCTATTATGCAGGCCGATTTGGAAAGCGTACGGGTCAGCCAGTGGTAATATACCGCGACAATGGCAACTTTGGTAGCTACAATAACAGCAATTCGCGTGTTGTGCAAACACCACAACCCAGAAACAACGATAGCCAACCATCGTTTGGAAACCAACGTCGCAACAACGATATAAACGACAGAGCAAGCTTCGGAAACGCCACTATACAAGGTCGTCCGTACGAGCTACAGCCACAAAGAACACCACAGCGACGCGACAATAACAGCAGTTTTGGTGGCTCACGTCAAGGAAATACGCCGCAAAACTCTGGCTTCGGCAATAACAACAGTAGGGGACACAATGCTGAACGTACCTTCTCGTTCGGGTCAGATAACCATCGTCCAAGTACACCACCGTCGAATAGCGGCTTCAATAATAACGAAGGCAACAGAAGTTCGTTTGGTAACAGCACTCCACGTTCTACCATACAACCCGCTCAAACAGTAGAACGCCCTGCACAGAACAATGGTTCTTTCGGAGGACATAGATAAGAAATTAGATATATGCGCATAACAACTGTTAGCCGCTACAAGGTGGTAGCAGCAATGACAAGGGGATTTTTTCAAGCCTTTATAAGTGGTAATGTAGATGCTACACAGCCTGGAAAGAAAGAGATAACCCCCTTGGAGTACAAGAAAATAATAGCCGACAACTACGAAAAGTTGTCGGCTTGTTACGTTTCAGTGATGTTTCCAATTCTCATTCGTCTGAATTATGCAGACGGAGAGGCTGTTGCTGAAGACATGAAACGAAGAAACTTCAGTAACGAAACATCGCCAAAGATTCTTCTTCGCTATGCTTGTGGTTCGAAAGAAGTGTACGATGCCGCCATTAAAGAGTATCAACAACAGATTGCTATCCTGCTTACAGGACGACTACAGACCATTACTGAGTTCTTCGAGAACTACGAACGTGGTACAAAAGAGGTCGAATCGGTTGATGTTGCCCTTGCTATCCGTTCTATGGTGCGTACACAGATGATGGCATATAGCATGGTACTGAAAGCAGCTAACCCAGAAATGGCAACCTTACACCAGGCTACCGTCTTCCGCCTGATGCTGCAAGGCACAATGGCACTGTTACACGAAGAACCTGTTTCGCTCGAAGGCGACAACTTAGAACTTATCTTTCGCCGTGTAGCACTGAACTCTGACAACTTCGAAGTGCTGATGAATGAAATGAATCAAGCCTACGAAGATTTGGTGTAAAAAGACGAACGATAACACAAGATAGTTTTAAATATTTTTCACAAACGATGCTATTGTGTAACCATCTCTTTATCAACGTGTTGCAATACCCATTGTTTTGCGTTGTAAAAGAGCCTATTTTGCACGACAAAAGCGCCTGTTTTGCAATGCAAAACAGGCGCTTTTACAATGTCAAATAATCTGTTTTCATTTTTTAACACAGCGTCCTTGTTGAACGATGGTATTTGTTATCACTTTTTAACATGGAGCGATTTGCAAACTAAAGACTATTTCCGGTCTATAAATTCGAATATTTTGCTTTCAGCAAAACACCTAAAAGCAGACGTAAGGTTGTAGGCGTTCGATTACGTCGGGAGGGAAATCCTTGAGCAATCGGAGTTGCGAAAGACTGCTTAATTTGCCCTTTAGTCGTCTGTATTCAGCTATTTGACGTGCCATATAAAAGTTGATGTAAGGGTGGCGACGCAACTGTGACACCGTAAGTGTGTTTAGATTAAGGCGCTTGGGTTGCGCATTGCGCACTTCAAAGAAGGGGAGCGACTCTGCAGGAAAATCATCTATCTCCTTCAGCTGTCCCACTTCGACATAACCGCCAAGCCGTTCGCCATAGGCGACAATAGCCTTTGCCCAC
Organism: Prevotella aurantiaca; assembly: GCF_015262605.1. Classification (NCBI taxonomy): domain Bacteria; kingdom Pseudomonadati; phylum Bacteroidota; class Bacteroidia; order Bacteroidales; family Prevotellaceae; genus Prevotella; species Prevotella aurantiaca. The sequence continues at coordinate 14,895 of NZ_JABZSJ010000030.1, forward strand.
CCAGAACCAATGCCTGGAACCTTCTTTAGCATCGTTGTATCGGCATGAGTGAGGTTGATATGTTCGCCCACCTTGATTTTAATAGGATAGCGAATCGTATCCCTGTCATACTTCTTGTATGGTTTGTATGCATCGTTCTGCTTGTAAGCCTCGTACGCTTCATGCAGTTTGCGTTGTTCTTCAGCCCTTTCACGTTCGTAACATCGTATGTTTTCCATGGTGAAAGCAGGTTGATAGTCGTCGCCAATTGTGATGTAAGGTTCTAAATCGCGGTACTGTTTACGTGTCAGACCATAGACTTTGGCAAACGCTTGAGGCGAACGGAACACGCCACCCTTCGCTCTGTATTTGTAAATGTTGCGTATTTGGTAAGGCGCAAGGCCTAAACGACTAAGTTGTAAGCTATCAGCTGTATTTGGATCAAAGGGAAATAACTCAATATTCTTACCATTTTCCAGTTCATAATGGCTTCGATTGCCTGTATTTTTGCCTCTATTCAGCCCTTGTTGGGCGGCAAATGCAGAGCTGTCTGCGGCATTTAGTGGTGTGCGCCCATGTTTGTTGCCCAGTAAGAACATGGCTCCAAGTACAGCAAGGGCAAGGCATAACAGAAAAGCAAGTACCTTTCTGTCAGATTTTTGCAGATAAAATAATTCACGAAAATCCATGGTGTGGAATGTGTTTGTTTTCAGATTATTCAGTCAAAAGACTGTGGAAGTACAAAAATATTGTTATTTTTGCACTAAAATAGAATAGGTTTATGAATAAAATTCTTCACGTATTACGCAAGTTTCCAATGTCTGTTGGCATGACGATAGTTATTCTAATTGTTTCGTTAGTGCCTATTCCAGAAACGCCACTCAGCGGTATCACACTCATAGACAAGTGGACACACATAGGTTTATATGCTGTTCTGGGACTGACAGTGGCGCACGAATACTTCCATAACTACAAGCACGTAACACGAAAAGGTATGTTCTTAGGCGTTTGGCTGCTACCTACGCTGCTGGGAGGGGCCATAGAACTGCTTCAAGCCTATTGTACCAACGGGAATAGGAGTGGCGAATGGCTCGACTTCGTTGCTGATATGGTGGGCTGTAGCCTTGCTTGGGTTATCGGAACTCTGCTGGTAAGGTATCTTTCCAAACGCTAAACGGATTGTGACGCATCTGCCGATTGTAGAAGCGAGGGTCTCCTGTAACTTCTATTCCTATGAAATCGGGTTTCTTAAATGTCTCTGTTGGACTGCTTAACTCTACTTCTGCCATTACAAGACCTTCATTTGCACCATGGAATTCGTCTACTTCGAAAACGTGATTGCCGTTTTTTATAAGATAACGGTGCTTGTCTATGATGCCTTTTTCGCACAGACGAAGAAGTTGTTCAGCCTCTTCGAGCGTTATTTCCTTCTCAAATTCATAGCGAGAAAGACCTCCATCGTTCGATTTTCCCTTAATGGTTAGGTAGCCTTTGTCGTCGCGAATACGTACACGCACAGTGTTAATGGCTGCAAAGTAGCCTTGCTGAACGTGGCTAACGCTATACGCTCTGCTTTTCCAATCGATATTCTTATGAACGAGAAACTTGCGTTCTATTTCTAATCCGCTGCTCATTTGTATTTAGATATACATTGCCCAAGACATTAAAATAAGAGCTAATATCATGAGGCATATAACAATCCACTTGATAACAGTCTTTGCTTGTTTCTCTTGGCGCACCTCGCGTGCTTTCTTCTGACTTTTACTTTTGTTGCTCATAATGATATTATTTTATGTGAGAAGCCATTGCAACTCCTCGCAGGTTAGTATATATAATAAGGTGAAAAAAGTTATTAGGTCCACCTTTCTATTCTTCTTCTGTTGGGAACTCCATCAAATAGGCTTTTATAAAGCCATCTATGTTGCCGTCCATCACGCCATCTACATCAGAAGTCTGGTAGTTTGTGCGATGGTCTTTTACACGTCTGTCATCGAAAACATAACTTCTTATCTGGCTTCCCCATTCTATTTTCTTCTTCGAAGCCTCAACCTTAGCTTGTGCCTCCATTCGTTTCTTCATGGCACGGTCGTACAATTGCGACTTCAAAAGCTGCATTGCCTTTGCTCTATTCTTAGGTTGATCGCGCGTTTCGGTATTTTCTATGAGGATTTCTTCCTGCTCTCCAGTGTCAGGATCCTCGTATTGATAACGCAAACGTACGCCCGATTCCACCTTATTCACGTTCTGTCCTCCTGCGCCTCCCGAACGGAAAGTGTCCCAACTCACACGTGCTGGGTCAACATATACCTCGATAGAGTCGTCAATAAGGGGTGAAACAAACACACTGGCAAAGCTTGTCATACGTTTTCCTTGTGCATTAAATGGGCTAACACGCACCAAACGATGCACCCCATTTTCGCTTTTTAGAAAGCCATAGGCATATTCTCCTCCTTCGAATTTCATAGTTACGCTCTTGATACCGGCTTCGTCGCCGTCTTGAATATCCGAAATCGTAACGTGATGGCCGTGTGCTTCGCCGTAACGCATATACATTCGCATCAGCATAGAGGCCCAATCTTGACTCTCTGTGCCCCCCGCTCCAGAGTTAATCTTCATGACACACTCCATAGGATCCTCCTCTTGGCGGAGCATATTCATAAGTTCCAGTTCCTCAATGTCGGCAATTACCTTCGCATAAGCGCTGTCTACCTCTTCTTCTGTAACGAGTTCGTCCTTGTAAAAGTCGAATGCGAGCTGCAGTTCTTCGGCTTGCGAATGTACACTATTGTAGCCTTTGAGCCACTTTTCAATGCCTTTTACCTTCTTCATCTGCTCCCTTGCACGGTCAGCATCTTCCCAGAAGTCGGGTGCTTGTGTGCGAAGTTGCTCCTCTTCGAACTCTATTTTCTTCTTATCTATACCCAGATAATGGTGCAAAGCCTCTACGCGAGCCACCACATCCTTTAGTTGTTCAGCTGTAATCACTTCCTTTTCTTGTTTTTAGATGGTGTTTTCTTTATTCCTCGTACATCTGTTCTATAATATCCTTGTAGTTCTTATAGATTATCGGACGACGTAGTTTCAGTGTGCTTGTAAGCTCTCCACTCTCTGCAGAGAAGTGATGTGGCAGCAGTGTAAAGCACTTAATCTGTTCGTACGGAGCAAGTAACTGTAACAAAGTTGCTATGCGTTCCTTCATCATTTTGTTTATTTGAGGATTCTTGCAAAGCGCTTCTCTGTCTTCATAAGCTATGTTATACTCCTTCGCCCAGTCCTCCAAGATTCTGAATTCGGGCACGATGAGTGCAGAAACATACTTGCGTTGGTCAGCAATAATAGCTACTTGGTCGACGAATTTGTCTACTAATAGCATGCCTTCTATCATTTGTGGGGCAATATACTTGCCATTTGATGTCTTGAAAAGGTCTTTTATGCGTTCCTTCAGATATAGTTCACCATCTTTAAAGTAGCCTGCATCGCCTGTACGGAAGAAGCCATCTTTAGTAAAAGCAGTCTCGTTGATGTGGTCGCGGCGGTAATATCCTGGCGTAATAGTTGGACCTTTGAGTAGAATTTCGTCGTTTTCTCCTATCTTTATCTGTAGTCCTTCTATAGGAATACCTACCGAGCCCACTGTGTAAGGCTTGCCTCTGTTGTCGCAACTAACCGTAGCAACACTCTCGGTGAGGCCGTATCCTGTTAGGATATCCAGTCCAATGCTGTGTACAAAGGTCTCTACTTCAGGCGAAATGTATGCACCTGCAGTTGGGAAATAGTTAGGGTTCTTCAGTCCTAACTGCTTACGAACGAGGCTAAGAACCGTTTTATTGAGCAGTTTGTACTCTAATTGCAAGTTCAAAGGCGGACGTTTACCACGTCCAAGATACACTACGTTGTGCTTGCGACCTACTTCCAAAGCATGTTCGAATACCTTTCGCTGCACGGCACTCGACTTTTCGATTTTCTCTTTCACTGCAATATAAACCTTTTCCCAAAAGCGTGGCACTGAAGCCATGCATGTTGGGTTGGTCTCTCGCATGCTTTCTTGAATCTCTTTAGGGTACGTATTCACAATCAACTCGCCTCCGTTACCTAATACTAAATAGGAGTAAGCGCGTTCAAAGACGTGTGCGAACGGAAGAAAATCTATTGCTCTGTCTTTCTCAGAAACTGGTACGCACTTGCTATTAGCGTCCATCGCTGCATTGTACATACCATGTGTGAGTATAACACCCTTACTATCGCCAGTTGTTCCACTGGTGTAGAGAATATTGCAAATGTCGTTATCGTTAGCTTCCGCCCATCGTTGTTCCACCTCAGACTGGCGTGGAAGTCCCTCGCCAAGCTTTAAAAAGTCTTCAAAGAAGATAGCATGCGAGTCGTGAGAGCTTATGCGTACACTTGGATCGAAGACGATAATGCGTTCTAATGTTGGGCAAAGAGCGAATATTCGATGCGCTTTATCGTACTGTTCCTGCTCTCCAACGAAGATGAAACGTATTCCAGCATCTTGTATCATGAACTGTATTTGCTGTTCAGAACTTGATGCGTAGAATGGAATAGTGGTAACACGAACACCGTATGCACCGAAGTCGGTATATAGATACTGTATGCAGTTCTGCGCAAACACTGCGATATTTTCCTGCGGTTTCAGTCCGAAGTTGAGCAAAGCGTTTGATACTTGCTTTACGCGCATGGAGAATTGGTTCCATGAAACCGACTTCCACTCGAGGCTCCCAAAGTTTCTAAACGTTATGACGGGCTTTGTGCCATATTTCTTTGCTTGCTCATGTATGAGTACTGCGTAGTGATATTTTGCCTGCATAGTTATTGTTTCTTTTAGCGGACACAAATGTCCAAATACCTTATAATCTATGCAAAAATAATAATTTTAAGTCATATAAGGAAATTATTTTAAAGTTATTATTATTTTACATCCACCTTTTTTAAGTGAAAACAGAACAATAAAACAGAAGAATAGCGCAACAATTACATAAAACGAGTATAGATATTGTAAAGAAAAGCTGCATGTTTAACGCTGCATTTTCTATTTGTTTACATTATTCCTGTGTCGGTATCCTTGTGTTGATTGCGTTGTTTATCGTTCTGTTTCCTATGTCCAAACTCTAAATTCCACGACAGATTGAAGGTTAAAAGATTACCTATCTCATGGTTACGCAGTACTATATTCTTCGTTACATAGCGATTTAATATGTGCGAATGTAAGTCTTTATGGTGTTGCATAAACGGATTTCGAAGGTAAAGTGATAGTTGTAGATCGCCCAAACGATAGCTACTGCCAATGTAGACATTACTTCCGTTGTGCGCAACCGTTTCTCCCTCGTTGAATTTCCAGCCGTTATCGGCATACGCTGTAAGTGTCCAACGACCTAAGTACGCCTGTATGCTGGCTTGAAAGTTGAATGTTGTAAGGCTATGCTTATAGTCGTCGCCTTCGTTAATGAAGCGATAGAGTCCTCCGACCAATGTTGTTTCGAGCACATCGGGTATGATTTTGAAGTTGAAAACATCTGAAATGCAGAACATTTCTATGCGTTTCTGGTTGGCTTGCATATAGTAGAACTGGTCGTTGGCATTGCGAACGTATTTAGACATATTGGGATTGGTGTTAAATCGCCAAAAGAAATCAATCATATTGTAGAATCGTTGGCTAACATAATTGACGTTTACGCTTTGCTGAACAACCTTGTTTGGTTCTATATTTGGGTTGCCCACACGCCATTCGCGGCTGTTCTCTCTGACTTTAGTATTACTAATCATTGCCATACGAGATATATGTTCGTAGATTTCGAAGCTATATCGTACTGAAAAAGCTTGTGTAACAGAATAGTTCAAGCTAAGTTTAGGGCGGAAAAGCCAATAGTTGTACTCGTCGGTTGCTTGCTTATAACCTGCGTGTGTAGCTCCAATACCGAACACATAGCCCAGTTTTTGCCAATTTCCCTTTACTTCCGTGAACATATATAACGTGGAATAGTCCATCTGGTTCAACGATTTTACGTCTCCAGTGTACTCGTTTCGTATGTACTTCAACGTACTATTGATACCTACCGATATGGTGAAAGGGCGCAACTGGTGCTCGTAAATAAGTTCAGAGTATAGCGAACGCATTCTACCATCTACATTATATATATAAGGTGAAACCTCTTTTAGGTATTCATTAGGCTTTGTTTCGATAATCGTACCCACCATATTGGCCGTAATATTGTTGCTTTTACCCAACTTTCGATAGTAATAAAGGTCGAGAATAGGCGAGAAGCTCCGTTCCGAACTGCGGTTTTCCGAGAGGAAATTGCCTTCAGGTGTAAGAGTCTGATAGGATTTATCTGCATTAGGACGATGGTTAAAGTTGCTTGATAGGTTGGCTTGGAATACGTAAGATAGTGCCGAATCGGCAAGACTATACTTTAGTTGAAGCTCATTTCCAACCGAACGGTTGCGGCTCGATAAGTCGGCTCGCTCGATACGATAGCGAGTGTTGTTGTTCAACAGATAGTCAGCCACCTCCTTAGTTCTACTGCCTTTGAAATCTTGATAATTGAAAGAATAAGAAAGCGAAAGCTCCGAATTGCCCCGATTGAGTTTTAGAAACGCAGTGTTATTGCTACTTTTAGCTGTTAAAGCATTGCTTATGTCAATGCCAACTGCCCCACCTCGCTTGCTTTTTACGGTACGAATGTTCAGCACATAGCCCACGTTCAGCCCATAACGGAGGCCAGGATTGTCGATAAATTCGATATTTTTCACCAGTTTAGGGTCCATATTGGTTAGCTCCGCCCTCGTTGCCACCACGCCATTGATACGAATTTGCACATCGCCGTTGTTGCTTAATGCTGTAATAGCGTGCATTGTCTCATCGACACGAATACGAGGCAGACTGAGTTTAGCCAACAAACTGTATCCGTTAGTAGAACTATTGCGCTGTTTTTGCGATGGAAAAATAAGTTGTCCGTCAGGCTTTTGCACCACTCTTGCAGCCTCTATCGTTACCTCCGACAGCTCTACGGGCTTTTGTTTCCTATCCGTTTGCACCGTATCGCAAACCTCTTTCTGTGTGAGATTGTGCTGTAAACACGCTGTATTCAGCGAAAAAGAGTAGGCAAATAAACCATATTGCCCTGTCATAGCAATTAAAAATAAAGCAAAAAATCGTTTCATCGTCATTGAATAAATTTAGTTTCGCTCCTCTGCAGTCGTATCATGGCATTACAAACGAGCGGTTATAGTTTATTTGACAAAGTTAGTTTGAACGGCAAAAAGTAAGGCAAAACAAAGCTGACAAGTGTCTGACATCTTGCTGAAACATAACCGACATAGTCTGATTCTACCTTTTGATGAAGAAAAAAACTCGATGCTAAAGCCCTGTTTTATGTACGAAGGAAATAGGATAAATATGTAAATAATTTTTCAAAGTAGTTGTGATGTGTAACAAGCTTGTTATCAACGTGTTGTAATACCCCTTGTTTTGCGTTGTAAAAGTGCCTGTTTTGCACGGCAAAAGAGCCTATATTGCAACGCAAAACAGGCACTTTTACCGTACGAAAGTGTTTGTATTGATTTCTTGTGCTTTTATTTTTACAAAATTGAAGTGTTTTTCTTACTGTTTTTCCAAACGATAATCGCCACCTCGTTCGGTAACGATGTTCAATCCGCCATACTTTTGCAGCACAGGCTTAATGCGTCGAATAAGTGTGTAAAGCGTTTCGGTAGCATCGGGTTTCTTAGGCCAAAGTGCATCGCAAATAGTTTGTTTAGACAACCGATAGTCGGCAGAAGCAACGAAAAGCTGCATGAGTTGCTGTTGCATAGGGGTGAAAGGAACAGGCATTTGCTTTAGGTTGTAGAACATATGCCTATCGTTTGAATAAATTAAACTACTTAATACGAGTGTGCCTAACCTACGTTTGCGCAGCCAATAAACCGAACTAGTAAGCCAAACGAGGGATAAAAGTAAGAGCAAAGCAGCAGAACGCTGGTTGGAAAGGCCGTAGATGGTGAGGGCAGAACAGGTGGCATACGACTGGAGAACAACGTTTCTGTTGTTGTATCCTATCCATTTCATAGGCTTACTGCATATTACTTTTGGCGTATTAGCAAGTGCATAAGTAACGAACGACTCGTTGCGAAGCACCTCAATCTTAAGGTTTTGCCGATAGTTCATAATAGTATCGGGCGTTATCCATGCTTCCTGCTGTTTGGAAACCGTTAGTTCTAATGCCTGATTCATATCATTTACAATCATATTTTTCGTACGATTGTAACTATTTATACTTGTTAATACCGATGATAAGACCAATGTTAGAAACACAATAACAGCTGTATAAGGTTTCATAAGCTCGATTTTCTGATTGTCAAAGCAAAGATACAAAATATTTTTAAATACTATATTGTTATGTGATAATATTATTTTTTTTGAAGAATAATAAACTTTTTATTATTTTAATTTGGTGCTTAATAATGAATATTATATCTTTGCAAGCACCGGAAATAACCTTTGAAGCATCACATAAAATAAGACATAATGAGAAAAACTTATCTATTTACACGAATTGTACCTGTTGTTACACATACAAACCAGTACACTTAAAGAGACTCATCTCGCTGTTTAGCCAACGTAATAGCTGGCAGATGATAACATTGTAGTTCGCTACAAATATCCTGAATTTATAATTTATCCTAACACAACATGAAAAGAAAAAAGCACTTTCTTACCGCTTTAGCCTTTGCAAGCACAATGGCTTTATCGGTATCGGCACAGACATTGCCGAAAACAGAGGCGACTTTCCAATTCGAAAAGTCGCTGCCAGGAGTAAAAAAACAGGACGTAAAGTTCAAAGAAGTCAAGACGTTCCCGTTGTTAAACCAAATGATGCTTCCTCAGTCAAAGTCGTCTTTGCTGCGCGAAGTGGTAGACGGAAGAATGTTGGTAACACCGAAGTTCAATAACGGACAGCTTTCGGTATTGCCTAATTTAGAGCTGTGGGCAAACATTTTGTCTAATAACTTCGTGGGAATCTGCTGGTTCAATCCTACACAAACCATCTCGTTCACTCCTTTAGCAGGCTATGATAAGGGGTATTTCAATGCAGGTAGCGGACTCGTTGAAGACGCTGAGCAGTTGCATGGTATCTATCTTGATACAACATACTCAGGTTGGGGAATCCTTCTTGTGGTTCACTTTGCTTACGATACCCGTACATGGGAGATGTTAGGCGAGCCAGAAGTAATTAGAGACTACCGTGTAGTAGCAACCGAAACAGCCAACGACCCACGCACTGGAGAGGTGTTTGGTCAGTTCTATAACTCTGATTTAACTCGCAGAGAGTTTGGTGTTATAGACTATCAGACCATGACCAGAACAACCGTAGGGCAATCGGCACACCAATATGTAGCCATGGGAATAACGAGCGATGGCGAGGCTTATGGTGTAGCTACCGATGGTAACTTCTATCATATCGACCGTTCTAATGGTAAGGAAACGCTCAAAGGCTCTACAGGAATACAAGTAGCACGCCACGACGGAAACGCTTATTTCCAGAGTGGAGAGATAGATCCGCGTACCGATGAGTTCTATTGGGCATCTGTAGACTCTACAGGCTTGTCAATGTTGTATACCGTTGATTTGGCAGACGGACACGTTACGCAAGTTAGTCCTATGGGTAATACCAACGTAATGGCACTTACAATACCTGCACCCAAGGCTGCTGACGGAGCACCAGATAAGGTGAAAAGCCTCTCTTACGAATTTGTTGGAGCATCGCTAACAGGTAAAATTAAGTTCCGCGCACCTGACGAAACCTTCGCTGGAAAGTCGTTGGACGGAACTCTTACATATAATATAACAAGCAATAAGAAAGAAGTTGCGACGGGAACAGTGCAGGCTGGAGATATGTGCGAAACCACTGTTACACTGCCAGAAGGTATCAATAAGATTGCAGTAACAGTAAGCAACATTGTCGGTCCAAGTCCGAAGGTAAAGAAAGAAGCTTACGTTGGTTTCGATACACCATTACCAGTGAAGAACGTAAAGCTTAATATTGATGCTGCTAACCTTGCAACAATTACTTGGAATGCGCCTTCTAAGGGTGTACATAACGGCTTCCTTGGTTCGCTGAAGTATGATATTTATAAGGTTGCAGACGGCGATACAGCTCTTGTTGCAACTGATTTTACAGGAACAACCTATACAGAAACTATTCCATCAGACCTTCTGAAGAAGTACAGATATGCTATTCGTGCAAAGAATGAAAAGCACGAAAGTACACTCGCATTGAGTAACGGACAGGCTGTCGGAACTGCTTTCCAAGTGCCATACTTCGACGACTTCCTAACAGAAGCAGACTCTGAGCTTTACACTATCATCGATTCTAACTTCGATGGACTTACTTGGAAGTGGCTAAGCGGTAGCACTAACTGCTTCTTCTATAAGCATAGTAGCGTCAAAGGAGACGACTGGCTCATCACACCTCCTATCCATCTTAAGGCAGGAAAGAACTATAAGCTTAGCTTCCGAGCACGTGCGGGACTAGCAAACTACCCAGAACGCATTGAAGTTAAATGGGGTAATGGCAATAAAGCAGCCAATATGACCAATGAACTTATTGCACCTACCGATTTGAAATCAATAGCTTATCAGTCTTATAGCAATACTTTCTCTCCAACAACAGATGGAGATTATCATTTCGGATTCCATGCAATTTCTGATGCAGAGACCTATTTCCTCTATATGGATTCGCTCTTTATCGAATCAACAGAAGCTTCAAGACCTGCAGCTGTAACCAATTTGAAGGCTACACCAGACCAAACTGGAACGCTCAAAGCTATCTTTACATTTAAAACTCCAACCAAAACAACAAGTGGTGATGCATTGTCTTCTATCTCGAAAGTTGAGATTCGTAAGGGTAATTACATCATTAAAACCATCGCAAATCCTGCTGTTGGCGCAACTATTACCGCAACCGACGATAAGGCAACAATGGGTGTTAGCGAATATTCTGTTGTTGCTTTTAACGGAGAAGAGCCTGGTGAACGTGCTGTTGTTAAGGTATGCGTTGGTATTGATAAGCCAGATGTACCATCAGTGCGTGTAGTTGACCAAACAACATCAGCAAAAATAACATGGCAACCAGTGAAGGGTGCTAACGGTGGAGTTATTATTCCATCGGAAGTAAGGTACGATGTATATAATGTAACAGAGGCTGGAGCTGTCGGAGAGAAGATTGGTTCAGTTCAAGGAGGCACCGAATACCTTGTAAACGGACTTCAAAACAACGAAGGAACACAAGATTATAAGCAGTGGGCAGTTAATGCTAACACTTCAATGGGCTCAAGTTTATATGGTGTAGGTGCTATTGTTGTAGGTGCGCCATACCTTCTTCCATTCCATAATAGCTTTAAAGATCTAACACTCGAAGGCCAATTCTTCGCTATTGAGCGTCCTAATAAGGAAATATCTTGGGATATTACAAACGACAAAACAATCGATAACGATGGTGGAGCGATAGCTTTCCGTCCTTCAAGACCAGGAACAGCTGCTATTGTTACAGGTAAGATTAGTATGCAAGGCGCAACATCACCAAAACTTCTTTTCGACTATTATGCACAGCCAGGAGCTAAGGGCTCTTTGGGTATAGAGTTAGTAAAGAAAGATGGTTCAACCATGGACTTCTGGACATCTGACTTCTCTACTATGCCTGCAGGAGCTGCAAAGTGGAACCATGTAATTCTTGATTTACCATCAGAACTTCTCAGTCAGGAGTATTTCCGAGTACGAATCCGTGGTGCTGCAACTGCTTCTCTTGAATCAACTCCTATCTATTTCGATAATATCAACGTTATAGACCCATTCCAAAAAGATGCTTCTATCTCAATGAACACTGTAGAAAGCGTTAAGAAAGGCCAGTCTATCAATCTTGATATTAGAGTTACAAACGTAGGTCTTGATAATATCCGTGGCTCAAAACTGATTGTAACAGCTAATAACAAGGAAGTTCATACTTCTACAATCGACGAAGATTTGTTGTTGATGCAACAAGTAAAGATTCCTGTAGCAGTAAAGACAACTTCTTTAGACGAGTCGCAAGAAATGAATATTGAGGCCAGAGTAGAGATGGCAAACGACCTTGAAACCAATAACAACACAACCAATTCGACAGTTAAATTGATAGCTGCGAAACTTGCAGGTCCAAGCGATGTTAAGGCAGGATCAGCAGGAGATAACAAGGTTAAGCTTACTTGGAAGGCTCCATACATTGAAACAAATGTTATAGAAGACGACTTTGAAAGTTACGATGCATGGTCTACTACATTTGGAGACTGGACAACTATTGATGCTGACCACGGCTATGCAGGTGCTCTTTCAGAGAAAGGAACATATCCACATCAAGACGAAAAGTTTGCATTTATGAATTGGCAACCAAGCGATGCCTTTGGTACTGGTCAAGGTTTGGCACCTCATTCTGGAAAACGAGCAGCTGTTGCTATTTATCAATTCAATAAGAGTGGAACAGAATATGTAAACGCTGACAACTGGTTGATTAGTCCATTGCTTTCTGGAAAGGAACAAACTATTCGCTTCTGGGTAAACAATATTAAGTCGCAAAGCACAGGTCGTGAGACCTTCGATGTATTGGCTTCATCGGTTGATACTGATACTTTGAACTTCGTAAAGATTGGTGAAACCCACGTACAAGAATCTGCTAAGTGGACAGAAGTTACTGTTAAGTTGCCAGCTGGAACCCGCTATTTTGCAATTCATCAGAATACTTCTAAGGAGCAAGCCTCTATCTTTATGATTGACGATGCAAGCTATGAAACTGGTAATATCCTATCAAGCTACAATGTTTATTGCAATAAAGAATTCAAAGGCAATACTGCTGAAACAAGCTTCACAGATATGGTAGACAATACAGATGTTATCCGCGATTATAGCATTACAGCTGTATATTTTGATGGTTCAGAGTCTGCTCCAGTAAGCATAGAAGTTTCAAACGATATTGAAACAATCAATCGTAATGAAACCATTGCTTACGATGTTTACACTCTCGATGGCATTTTGGTTCGCAAGAAATCTGAAAGCCTTCGCAATTTGCGTCCAGGCATCTACATTATTAATAATCGTAAGTGCATTATAAAATAAGTATTCTATAAAGGATTCAATAGATACAACATATATTTTATGTGAATCCTACTAATTAAGGACTGGCTCTTTCTTAAGGGTCAGTCCTTTGTTTTTATACAGTTCTAATATTTGTTAGAAGGTCAAACGACTGCTGTTGTGATAATCTACTTTGCTAAATATACTTTCAAAATAATATTAGTATGTTAGATTTTTTAGTCAAATGATAAACATTTTGTAATTAAAATTTGGTACTTCCTAGCGATTATTATATCTTTGTATGCATCGCAATTTACCTTTAAAACATCACAATTATGAGAAAAACCTATTTATTTACATTACTTGTATCTGTATTGTTTAGTTGCACTTTAAACGCACAAACAACAAAAACTGTAGATGTTACCCAACCAGGAACTTTGTCAGCAACACTTGGCGAGGACCTAAAGACGGTTAAGAACCTTACAGTTACTGGAAAAATTAACTCGTCCGATATTGACGGACTTACACAGGCAAGTGCGCTTGAAGTATTAAATCTTTTAGATGCAGCCATCGTAGATGCAGAAGGAAAGGAAACAACAGCATTTCCTGGTTACGTATTGCGTAAGCATTCGTCGCTAACGACACTTACATTCCCTAAAACGATAACATCGGTAGGTAATGGTGCATTCTTTAAATGCCTTAAATTAAAAAAGGTTATATTGCCAGAAACTATTAAAAAACTGAATGAAAGTGTCTTTATGAGTTGCTCTACTCTTGCCGAAATTAACTTTCCAAATGAACTGGAAAGCATAGGAAGAAATGCACTCTATATGACCGCAATTACAGAATTTGTTGCTCCAAAATCGTTAAAAATATTAGGCGACAATGCCTTATATGGTACACAAATTACGAAAGTCGTACTAAACGATAAGTTAGAGAAAATTGGTCAAGCTGCATTTGCTGCTTGTAAGCAACTTGCAAAGATAGAAATCGAAAATAATCCCAACTTTAAACTGGTAGATGGCGTGCTTTATAATGCTGATGAAACTACACTTGTTGTTTATCCGTTAGCAGATAAAAGGCCATTATACAAAACATTGCCAACAGTTACAACTATCTGTCAAGGCATATTTGAAGGTGCAGTAAACCTTAAAGATATTTATATTAACGAAGGAGTTAAAACGATTCCTGTTAGTTTATGCTGCAATGCCGAGGCATTAGAACGCATGTATTGGCCAGCTACTATTACCGAAGTGAAGGTTGGCGCAATAGATGGTTGCAAAAAATTACGCGAACTACACGTTGCTGCTATAAAGGCACCTGCTGCTGATACTGGAGCATTTGGCGTTATGTTTAAAAACTATACAGCTTACCTGTATGTTCCTTTTGGATCAAAGGCTAGTTACGAAGCAAACGAAGAGTGGAACGAAAACTTTTTAGGTATCAATGAGGAAAGTACAGAACCTAATACAATTGTTTTTAAAACCAATAGGGCTGTGGGCGACGTCCTATCATTGAAAGTTGGCGCAAAAGAAGGTGAAGAAATTAGAATAAAAGGTGCATCGTACAACGCTCAAGACCAATTGATCCTTACCGATACCGAAGTAACGCTTTACGGAAAAATTACGAAGATAGATTGTAGTAGCAACAGACTATCTTCAATTCTTATTGCCAATCAACCACAATTACGAGAAATCTACTGCGACGATAATGAACTTACAAAACTGGAAGCGAACTACGTGCCAGTATTAGCAACACTTTATTGTGGTAATAATAAGGAATTAGCGGAAGTAAACCTTAAATCTCTGCCTGCACTCGCTGATTTTAGTTGTTATGGCAATAAGATAAAACAACTCGATTTCAGCCAGAACCCATTGCTCACCTCGTTAATCTGTCGAGATAATCTTATTGAAGGTACACTTGACCTTAGCAAAAACCCAAAGGTAGAACAAGTTAATTGTTATAACAACGCAATATCTGAGATAAAGTTAGCACCACAATCAAGTTTACGACATATAGAAATGCAACGCAATAATATTAAAGGTACAAGCATGACAGAGTTTATGAAAGCACTACCTGTATATATTGCTTATGGTTCAGACGAATGGGACGACTATGGAGGACTAAATTTGCAAGGACTCTATGTAACAGAAATAACGGGCGCACTCGAAAAGAATTTGGCACTGGTAAGCGATGTAAAAATTGCCAAAGATAAGAATTGGCCTGTTTTTGCAATAGATATTGAAGAATATGGTTCAAGTGCACCAAAGCCTTATAACGGAACTGATGCAACAGGAATCAACACAACATCTGCAGAAGATAATATTAAGACTTACGTTGTTCATAACACGATAAACGTGGAAGGTATTGCCAATAGCGAAACTATAATGCTCTATGCTGCAAATGGCATGCTTGTTGATAAAACAATAAGTAAAAATAGTGTAGCAAAACTCGTCGCACAAGGCGCAGGCGTATATTTTGTGAAGTGGGCAAACACTACAATAAAAGTCATAGTTACAACTAAATAATAAGAAAGAAGTCCATCTATATAATAAAAGATGGACGTATAGAGAAGCATGTTTTATAGATGCGAGCCAACCTTTTGTTTCAGAGGTTGGCTCTTTATGTTCAGTATTTTTTAATGAGTATACGAAGGAGGGAAGAAAATCCAAAATTATCTAATGCACTTTGAGCTTAAGTTTCATAATTTCTTTTACTATAATGAGGAAATATTCTCAAATTATCAAGAGGTGGACTATAACTTTCAAGGAAGAGAATTACTATGAAGAAAATTTATAATTATAATCGCTCAAAACTTTAATTATAATTTCAAAATTTATAATTATAAATTTTATTTTTTTAATTATAAATTTTTGGACCTCTCTATCATATTGATTTTAAGCTGTTTAGCCCTCTCTTAAAAATCTACTATTCTCCTGATTCATAGTATATTATCCTGTAAATTATTTGCTTATATCTGCAAG
>NZ_JABZSJ010000086.1:0-6962 GCF_015262605.1 Prevotella aurantiaca
AATGTTTTAAAATTAAAAGACCACACATCAAGCGAATAGGATGAGCAGGGCGACCGTTAGTGTTGCAATACAAAGGAGAAAAAGCATTTTCAAAACATTCCCAATTAATCTTATTACTAAGTTGGAAAAGGGGATGTTCATGGCTAAGCATGTCCTCTAAAGAAGAGAACATAGAGAGCTGTTTAGATGTACGTTTAAGCATAAATATCTGCAAGATTTATAATGTAAAGGTACAAAAACTTGCAGATATAAGCAAATAATTTACAGGATAATATACTATGAATCAGAGGAATATTAGGTTTATAAGGGAGGACTAAATAAATACCTTTATGGGGTGTTTAACTAAAATCGTTAGTATTTATAGAATGAAAAAATGCCCAATTGGTTAATAAAAACCTATTGAACATTTTCATATTGTTATAAAGAATAGAAATTTTTGTAACCTTTTGTAAGAATATAAATATTGGTTTATAACTTCTTATCTTCAGACGATATGTCACTATCTATAAAATCAACGTATTCGCCTTCATCATCGCTAATTACTTGCTTATTGCGTTTATATTCTGGGCGTTTGTCTACTATAGTATTTCCGTCTACATTTACTCCTTCTTCTACATCTTCTGGGCGGAATCTGCGTTGAGTACGCGTTATTATCTTATAAAATTTATAGGCAATAAGTAATATCGTA
Source organism: Prevotella aurantiaca (assembly GCF_015262605.1). NCBI lineage: Bacteria > Pseudomonadati > Bacteroidota > Bacteroidia > Bacteroidales > Prevotellaceae > Prevotella > Prevotella aurantiaca. The sequence goes on from NZ_JABZSJ010000086.1 coordinate 689, forward strand.
ACGAGAAATGCAACGAATATAAAGAAAGCAAATTTTAGTATAATCATAGCTTTTTATAAATTAAACCTATATAGGGTAGGGAACTCAAACTTCTATTTCTTTATGAAATACGATATGATGACATACCAAGCAATAATGATAGCCAATCCTGAAATACCAAATATCAGAAGCAAAGGAATACAAGTGAGTAGAAATATATATTTAACTTGATTTCCTTTCCAGTCCCATTCCTTAAACTTAAGTGCAAACATTGGTATTTCTGAAATCATCAGCCATGAACTTACCAGGATACCCCCTAATATAAAAAATAACATATAGGGAGAAGATTCAATCCATTTTCCTGCTCCAATCATAAGTGCCCCCCAAAAGAGAGCATTTGCAGGTGTTGGCAATCCTATAAAACCAAGAGTCTGACGTTCATCAAGATTAAATTTGGCTAAACGTAACGCTGAAAAGGCTGCCATAATGTAGGCTGCAAAAGGAAGTACGAAGCGTAATGAATCAAACATAGGTGGGTAAGCCATAATACTTAATTTGCTAAACAAAATTGTAGATGGCGCTACACCAAAGGTAATGACATCAGCAAGTGAATCAAGTTCTTTACCAATTGGAGAACTAACATTTAAAAGTCTTGCTGACATTCCATCAAAGAAATCGAAGATAGCTCCGATAATTATCCAAGTAAACGATAATTCAATATTTCCACTAAAAGCGAATGCAATAGCAATACAACCCGATATAAGGTTGCAGCAAGTTATCGTATTGGGTATGTGTTTCTTGATTGTCATTTTTCATTAACTAATTAGCTAACAAAAGGGACTAACTAAGTTTTGCAAGGATAGTTTGGTCGCCTCTTGTAGATTGTCCCATCTTTACGCAGATTTCAGAATCTATCGGTAAGAAAACGTCTACACGGCTACCTAACTTAATAAAGCCCATGTGTTCGTCAATAAAACATTCATCTCCTTCCTTTGCGTAAGTTACAATACGACGTGCAACTGCACCAGCGATTTGACGACATAGAATATCTCTGCCGTCTGGAGTTGTTATAATAATGTCAGCATGTTCGTTTTCTTCACTTGCTTTTGGTAACCATGCTTTATGGTAGTTACCATCAAAATGCTTGGCAAGTTTTACGGTTCCGTCTACAGGAAACCAATTAGCATGAACATTCCAAAGGCTCATAAAAATAGATACCATAATACGGCGGTCGTGGAAGTACTTATTTTCTTCTACTTCTTCTACTACAACAATGTGTCCATCAGCAGGAGCAACAACAATCTTTTCCGTTTCTTCGCCATCAAAATAGCGAATGGGACAACGATAAAAATTTAAAACAATGCAATAAATTGTTCCAAAAATTGCAATGAAAATCCAAAAAGGTATTTTAGAATCTAAGCCAAACCAAAGCAATAAAGCTATGAGCCCAATGCCAATACCTCCATAAAGAAGCTGGTCTGTGCCTTCGTGATGTATTCTTATTTTCTTGAGTTTCCTCTTAATCTTTCCCATTCTGTGAGAGTGTGGTTTTAACGAATGCAAAGATACTTATTTTTTGTAACTCTCGCAAATTTTTACTCTTATTCTTTTGGACATGTCGCATATATGTCGTATCTTTGAAACTCAAAAACTGTGATAATATAGAATGGAAGATTTCGTACATTTACATGTGCATACACATTATTCAATCCTTGACGGCCAGTCGAAGGTAACATATCTTGTTGATAAAGCTGTAAAGAATGGAATGAAAGGTATGGCAATTACTGATCATGGTGTAATGTATGGAATAAAAGAATTTGCCGATTATTGTGCTAATATAAACAAAGCGCGAAAAAAGAATGGCGAAGAACCTTTTAAACCTATCTTTGGTTGTGAGATGTATGTAGCTCGACGTCGTAAAGAAGATAAGGTGAAAGAGATGCACGATAATTCTGGTTATCATCTTATAGTATTAGCCAAAAATTACAAAGGGTACAAGAACCTTATTAGGTTGGTTTCGCATGCTTGGGTTGACGGATATTATTATCGTCCAAGAACTGATCGTGCTGATTTAGAAAAGTATCATGAAGGATTAATTGTTTGTACAGCTTGCTTAGCTGGTGAGATTCCACGTAATATAATGAAAGGAGACATGGAAGCTGCTCGAGAAGCTGTAGAATGGTATCACAGAGTTTTTGGGGAAGATTTTTATTTGGAGTTGCAGCGTCATGAAGTAAAAGATCCAACGTTGTTAGCCAATCGAGAAGCCTTTCCTTTGCAACAAAAAGTTAACCGTGTTTTATTGCAATTTGCAAAAGAATACGGAATAAAATATGTGTGTACCAATGATTGTCACTTTGAAGATAAAGAAACGGCAGAAGCACATGATCACTTACTTTGTCTTTCCACACAAGAGGATTTAAATTCTCCTACTCGAATGCGTTACTCGAAACAAGAGTGGTTTAAAACGCGTGAAGAGATGAATGAAGTTTTCTCTGATTTGCCAGATGCTCTAAGTAATACGTTGGAAATACTCAATAAGGTTGAAATTTATAACATAGATAATGGCCCCATTATGCCATTTTTCCCTATTCCTGAAAGTTTTGGAACAGAAGAAGAATGGCGAACAAAGTTCAGCGAACAACAACTATACGATGAATTTACTACCGATGAAAATGGAGAAAATCAGCTTTCTCCAGAAGATGGACAGGCTGTTATAGACCGTTTAGGTGGTTATGAAAAAATTTATCGTATAAAGTTTGAAGCTGACTATTTGGCCAAACTTGCACACGATGGAGCAAAACAATTGTATGGAGATCCTATTCCTGAAGACGTAGAGAAAGCGATAACATTTGAATTGCACGTAATGAAGACAATGGGTTTTCCTGGATATTTCCTCATAGTTCAAGACTTTATCAATGCTGCTCGAAACGAATTAAATGTAATGGTTGGACCAGGACGTGGTTCAGCAGCAGGTTCAGTTGTGGCTTATTGTTTAGGAATAACACGAATAGATCCCTTAAAATATGACTTGCTTTTTGAACGTTTTTTGAATCCAGATCGTGTAAATCTTCCTGATATTGATACAGACTTTGATGATGATGGCCGGGGAAGAGTATTGCAATGGGTAATGGATAAGTATGGTGAGGAAAATTGTGCACATATCATTACTTATTCTACAATGGCAACTAAGAACTCTATTAAAGATGTTGCGCGTGTTGAGGGTTTACCATTGGAGGTTTCAAATCGGCTTTGTAAAGCGATCCCAGAACGTTTACCCGATGGCATGAAAATGAATTTAAAGAATGCCATTGCTTGCACACCATTGTTGCAAGAAGCTGAAGTTAGCGAAGATAACCGCGAACGCAATACTATTAAGTATGCAAAGATGTTGGAAGGAACAGTGCGTGGAACAGGAATTCATGCTTGTGGCTTTATAATTTGTCGAAACCCTATCAGTGATTGGGTTCCTATTTCTACTGCGACAGATCCAGATTTTCCAGACCAAAAGGTTCCTGTTACTCAGTATGATGGACATGTTATTGAAACGACAGGACTAATAAAAATGGACTTCCTTGGACTAAAAACATTGTCTGAGATTAAGGAAGCATGCAAAGTAATTAAGCAAACTACAGGTGATATAATAGATATCGAGAATATTCCTATTGACGATGAACTAACTTACCAGCTTTATCAAAAAGGACAAACTATTGGAACATTCCAGTTTGAATCGGCAGGTATGCAGAAATATTTGCGTGAATTACACCCGACTGTATTTGAGGATCTTATTGCAATGAATGCTCTTTATCGTCCAGGTCCAATGGATTATATTCCTGATTTTATTAAACGTAAGAATAATCCTGCGTTGGTTCAGTACGATATTCCTTGTATGGAGAAGTACTTGAAGGATACGTATGGTATTACCGTTTATCAAGAGCAAGTGATGTTGTTAAGTCGTCAGCTTGCAAATTTCACTCGTGGTGAGAGTGATGCTTTGCGTAAGGCTATGGGTAAAAAGAAGAAGGCCATAGTAGACCAAATGAAACCTAAATTCCTTGCGCAAGGAAAGGCAAATGGACATGACCCCGAAATTTTGGAAAAAATATGGGGTGATTGGGAAAAGTTTGCAAGTTATGCATTTAATAAGTCGCATGCAACATGTTATTCGTGGGTAGCATATCAGACAGCTTATTTGAAAGCACATTATCCTGCCGAATTTATGGCAGCTTTGATGACACGTCGGTTTAGTCAGATTACTGAAATTACAAAGTTGATGGAAGAGTGCAAGTCGCTTAAGATATTAACATTAGGGCCTGATGTAAATGAAAGTCAGATGGAATTTGGTGTGAATAAGAAAGGTGAAATTCGTTTCGGTCTATCTGCTATTAAAGGAATGGGAACGGGTGCTGCTATGGCAATTGTAAACGAACGCGAGAAGAATGGCCCTTATAAAAGTATTTTCGATTTTGCTGAGCGAATTGATCTTAGCAATGTGAACCGCAAAGCTTTTGAAAGTTTGGCTTATAGTGGAGGTTTTGATAGCTTTGGTTTGCAACGAGAAGAATTCTTTGGTGTGAATGCTAAAGGTGTAACTTTCCTCGATTCTTTGGTTCGTTATGCGCAGTTATTCCAACAAGAGAAAGCACAAATGCAAAATTCACTCTTTGGTGGTGATGATGCTGTTGAAATAGCACAGCCTGTTGTACCCAAAACTGAACGTTGGCCTAGTATTGAAAAACTAAATAGAGAACGCGAGCTAGTTGGTATCTATCTCTCAGCACACCCTTTAGACGATTACAGTGTGATTTTGAATAATTTGTGTAATACGCATGTAGAAGAAATTGGTAGAGGTGCAGATTTGGAAGAACTATCAAAGCGTGAGGAAATAACCTTTGGTGGAATTATTACTGCAGTAAACGAGCGTTTTTCTCAAAAGACGGGTAAGCCTTTCGGATTTGTTACAATAGAAGATTTTGAAGGTTCGGGAGAACTTGCCTTGTTTGGCGACGATTGGGCACGATGGAATGGCGTAATGAAAGAAAACTACACGATATATGTAACAGCAAAGTGTCAGTCTCGTTATCGTAATAGTAATATTTACGAACTGAAAGTGCTAAAAGTAGAACAGCTTTATGATGTAAAAGAACACAGATTAGAGCGCTTTACCATTTCAATGGATGCTTCTTCCGTGAACGATCAAATGGTTTCAGACCTTGTTACTCTCGTTGATGGGAATGAAGGAACCACACAACTTTGTATAGAATTATACACCGCTGACCAATCATTAGTTACTTTGTATAGTCTAAGTAAAGGCGTAAATGTAGATCGTACATTGCTCGACTTTATTGCCAAAGAAGAGAATATGGATTATAGGATAAACTGACATATCAGAAAAGTTGGCATAATATTTGGAGAATATTTAGAAAATAAGAAAATAATTGTTTAACAAAAAATCTAAAAAACATGGAAGTTGAAATTACAACCGAAAATTTTGAGAGTTATAAGAATGGTGAATTGCCATTGGTAGTTGACTTGTGGGCAACTTGGTGTGGTCCTTGCAAGATGATTGGCCCAATCATTTCTGAATTGGCAAATGAATACGATGGTAAGATAGTTGTTGGTAAATGCAATATTGAGGACAACGACGATGTAGCTATCGATTATGGAGTGCGTAACATTCCTACTATTCTCTTCTTTAAGAATGGTGAATTGGTAGATAAGTTTGTTGGTGCTGCATCTAAAGATAAGCTCGACGAGAAATTTAAGACTTTGCTTTAATTAAGCAGTTAAATACGAAAAGTAAAGAGGGTGTGTCAAAATACTAATTTGGAACTTGACAACTTATAATCTGTAAGTTGAACTCCTATAAAAGCAAAGAAGAGTCCATTTCTCAACTCAATAATGAGTTTGAAATGGATTCTTCTTATAGGGGTTATTTCAATCTGTAAGATTTAGAAAGGTGGATTTATATTTTGACACACCCTCTTTTTCATACTTATTTTTTTAATCTAAAGATTCAGCAGATTTATTTTTTAATAGCGTTACGTATCAGTATAGTCGTTTGAAGAAATCATCATTATAAAATTCAAAAAATGTAATTACAATTTTCAAAAATGTAATTACATTTTTTATTTTTATAATTACCTTTTTCTTGTTTATTTATTTTTCTCTTAAGAACTTGTTGATTTACTCTTATTATAATAGATAAAGTTGAGTATTTATAAAACCATACACCAACGATAAATAGTCGTTCCTTAAAAACAATATTTCAGCATAAAGCTTGTATTGACAAGCT
>NZ_JABZSJ010000031.1:0-30370 GCF_015262605.1 Prevotella aurantiaca
GGAGCTTTGTGCATAAAAAAGAGGATGTATCAATTTTGACACACCCTCTTTTATTTATGATAGTCTTTTTATTTATTATTCTGTAATGTTTGGTAATTCCAAACCAAGACCTTTCTTCTTATCTACGATCTTAAGGATAAAGCCGATTATCAAGGCTGCTACACCAAGACATGCTAACATGAGAAGAGGATTAGTGTAATCATACTTCGTTGGGTCGGTAATGCCGACATTTGAGTTGTCAAGCACCTTACCAATAAGCAATGGGAACAACCACAAACCGATGTTCTGAATCCAGAAAATAAGTGCGTAAGCTGAACCAATAATCTTTGGGTCTACAAGCTTTGGTACACTTGGCCATAGAGAAGCAGGAACAAGTGAGAAAGAAGCACCTAGAACAAGGATAGTCAGGTAAGCTACAATAACACCACCAATAGCATGGCCTTTGAATGCTGGGAGAATGAATGCAAATGTGAGGTGGCAGCTAATGAGTAATATTGCACCTAAGATGAGCATAGATGCCGCCTTACCTTTATGGTCAACATAACTTCCAAGAATAGGTGTGATACCTACTGCCAACAATGGGAATACTGCGAAGATAGATTCTGCTGACTGACGCATATAACCCATATAGCAATAACCAATAAGCGAAATGATTGATATGCTAAGCACAGTGAATTTAATACTCTTGTTCTTCATGAAGTTGAACATAAATGCAGTTATAGCAACTATCAACATGATGCCATATTGGATAATTGTAACTTCTGTAGAAGCCCAGAAAGAATCCTTATCAACAGGAGTAAAGGTGAGGTTACACTGTAGCATATTTACTGCGTACTTCTGGAAAGGGAAGATAGCAGAATAGTAGAGTACACAAAGTAAAGATACCAACCAAAAGCCCATACTGCTGAGGATTTGACCAAGGTCACTAAGTTTGAATGGATCATCTTGTTCTTCAGCTTCACCTGTTTGAGAATCAAGCTTCTTATCCATAAAGAAGTAAGCTACGAACATAATAACAGCAATACAGATAAGAACAACACCAAATGCTACTGAACGAGAAACATCAATGTTACCGCCTAACTTAGCAAAGAAAGGTGAGAATATCATACAGGTAGCAACTCCTAAACGTGCAAAAGCCATTTCTGATCCCATAGCAAGAGCCATTTCCTTACCCTTAAACCATTTTACAATACCACGAGAAACCATGATACCTGCCATTTCAGTTCCACAACCAAAGAGCATGAAACCTATGGCTGCAAGCTTTGCAGAAGCAGGCATTCCTTCATAGAAAGGAGAAACACCCAACTGTTCAAACAAAGGAACGTGATTTAAGTTTTCGGTAAACCATGTTTCAAGTCCACTGCCCATAAAGCTTTCGCTAATGGCATAATACTTGATTAAAGCACCTGTAAGCATTACTGCTCCTGAAAGGAGAGCAGTAAAACGAACACCCATCTTGTCAAGAATGATACCAGCAAAGATGAGGAAGAATACAAATACATTCAAGAATGTTTCAGAACTTTGCATTGTTCCGAATGCAGTTGAGTCCCAACCTCTCTGTGAAAGCATCAAGTCTTTGATAGGAGACAAGATATCCACAAAGATGTAAGAACAAAACATTGCAAGAGACAAAAGTAAAAGGGCTGTCCAACGTGCGGCAGCAGAGTCTCTAAGTGTTTTATTAATTTGTTCTGTCATAATAGATATAATTGTTATTTATTAAATTTCATCTAATTTTTTACTTCTTTAACCAACGATCAAGCCAGTTAAAGAATGTACGTTGCCAAAGAACACCATTCTGTGGTTTCAATACCCAGTGATTTTCATCAGGGAAGAGCAATAACTCTGCAGGAATACCACGTAAGCGAGCAGCATTGAATGCTCCCATACCTTGTGTTGCATTGATGCGGTAGTCCATTTCACCATGGATACAGAGAATTGGGGTGTCCCATTTATCTACATCAAGGTGTGGACTATTTTTATATGTACGTTCAGCTGCAGCAGAACGATCTTTGTTCCAATATGCGTCATCATATTCCCAGTTACTGAACCAAGCTTCTTCTGTATCAGTATACATACTTTCAAGGTTGAAAGCACCATCGTGAGAAATAAATGCCTTAAAGCGTTTATTGTGGTGTCCTGCCAAATAGTAAACAGAGAATCCTCCAAATGAAGCACCTACGGCACCTAATCTCTCTTTATCTACAAATGGAAGATTGTTTGCTGCATCATCAATAGCAGATAAATAGTCATTCATGCATTGACCAGTCCAATCGGTACTGATTTCTTCATTCCATTTGCTTCCATATCCAGGAAGACCTCTACGGTTTGGCGCAATAATAACATAGTCATTAGCTGCCATAATCTGGAAATTCCAACGATAGCTCCAGAATTGTGAAACAGGACTTTGTGGACCACCTTCACAGAAGAGAAGGGTAGGATACTTCTTATTTGGATCGAAATGAGGAGGAGTGATAACCCATACCTGCATATCTTTACCATCTGTAGTCTTTACCCAGCGAGGTTTTACATCGCCAATCGAAAGTTGATCATAGATGTGTTTATTTTCAAAACTCAATTGTGTTTGCTCGCTTTGCTTTTCTTTCTTAGTTGGTGTAATAGCAAATATTTCAGTTGCGCTCTTCATACTTTGACGCAACCCTAATAACTTTTTACCATTATTACCTAAAAGTGAAATTGAGGTATAGTTATGCTGTCCATCAGTTAATTGCTTTACTTCACCTTTTAAATTAGTTTGATACGCATTAACAGTAGCATGCCAACAACCAATGAAGTAAAGATCTTTAGAGTTTGGTGCCCAAACATAATCATCTACGTTAGAATCGAATTTCTCAGTAACGTAAGTTTTTTTGCCTGTACTAAAGTCATATATACAAAGACGATTGCGATCACTTTCATATCCATCGTGCTTCATGCTTTGCCATGCAATGTACTTTCCATCAGGAGAAAACTTTGGATTGGTATCGTAACCAACATTGAAATCACCATCTTGGTGATTTACTTTCTGGTTGCGAAGTGACTTTGTCATATTAATCTCAGGCTCTACATAGTCTGCAGGTTTACACAAATTTGTAGTTTTTTTAGTTTCTAAATTATAAAGGAATATGTCAGAATCTGTTGAAACTGCATATTTTACACCTTCTTTTTTTCTACAGGTGTAAGCAACTTGCTTAGAGTCAATACTCCAATCAAACTGTTCAATACCACCGAATGGTGCAAGTGGGCTTTCGAATGGTTCACCTTCAATAATGTCTATATCGTTTTTGCTAATACCATCAGCTGTAACATCTGCAACGAATGGGTGTGCTATTGTTTCAACATAATGATCCCAGTGACGATAATTCATATCTGTGATAAGACGACCAGAAGCCTTTGGAAGGTCAGAAGGGTTTTTCTTAATAGTTCCATGGTAAGGTAAACTCTTGATAAGAATAACCTTCTTGCCATCTGGCGAGAAACGGAAACCTTCTATTTCGATGTCTGAAGACGATAGTTTTTTGCGATTAGTTCCGTCTGCATTCATCGCCCAAACTTGTCCTTCAAAAAGGAAAGCAATCGTATTATTGTCTAACCATGCTGGACTACTTTCACTTTTTGCTGATGTTGTAAGCTGGCGTGCATTCTTTCCATCCGCATTCATTACATAGATTACTTGGTGTCCTTTGTTTTCTTTTACACTGTAGTAGCCTACTTGGTAAACAATCTTGCTACCATCGGGAGATGCTTGTGCACTTCCGATTCTTCCCATAGCCCACAGCGTTTCCGGAGTCATAACATCTTTGCTAAGTGTTATGTTATGTTTTCCGATGTTTACTGCTTCTTGGGCATTTGCAATTCCACTATTCATAACGAGAGCAGTTGCAATAGCAATTGAAACATTTTTGTTCATAATTTTAGTTATTTATTTTTATTTAGGTTCTGTTTTCTGCGTTCTAATTCAGCCTGCTGTTTTTGTTGCATTTCTTGAATAGCTTGCATACGTGCTGCTAATCCACTCTTTTTCTTTGGGTTTTTCTTGTTTTCTTCACGTCGAGCTTCTAATATCGCGAGCAATTTTTCTTCGTTTGTAGTCTTACGTAATGCCCACATAATAGCAGCAGAGAAGAACAATGAAACGAAATAATAGAAGTTCAAGCCAGATGAATAGTCATTGAACATAAAGAAGAAAGCAACAGGCATAAAGAACATCATATATTGCATTATTTTCATTTGGTCAGCTTGTTGTCCAACCATTTGATCTTTCTGTTGTTGCATTGTAAACCAAGCATACAGAATATTAGCAGAACAGAAAAGGATACAAGTTAATGAAAGGTGATCGCCAATTAACCATAGATTACTATTCCATGAAATAATTGGATCATATGTACTGAGGTCATCCATCCACAAGAAACTTTGACCACGTAGCTGTATAGCATTTGGAATGAAGTTGAACATTGCAATCCAAATAGGGGCTTGTATGAGCATTGGTAAACAACCTGAAAGCGGACTAACTCCATATTCTGAGTACATCTGCATCATCGCCTGCTGTTTTTGCATTTGATCCTCAGGTTTATTATATTGTTTTGTGGCTTCTTCAAGTTTTGGTTTTAAAACACGCATCTTGGCAGAGCTCATATAACTTTTCTTTACCATAGGATAAGTTATAAACTTCAAGAGCAATGTTATGAGGATAAGAACCACACCCATTGGGAAGAATTTGCTCAACCAATCGAATACATAGATTGTAAACCAACGATTAATAATACGGAATAAAGGCCATCCTAAATCTACAAGTCTTTGCATTTCAAGATCTTTTCCGAAATTACTTACTTTTTCAATGTCCTGTAATAAACGGAAATCGTTAGGACCAAAGTAGAATTCAAAATCAGAAGCTTTAGCACCAGTAGGGTCAAGAGAAGTGTTTAGACTTGCTTGATATAGTTTCAGGTAGTGTGCTTCTTTTGCAAATGGTGTACTTTTTAGTTCTGAACCAATTGCAAAACCATCTTTAGAAATTAAGACAGCAGAAAAGAATTGGTTCTTGAATGCAACCCAATCAAGAGTTTCTTCAGTCTTTTTGTCAGCCTCTTGTGATTCACTTAAATGTTTTGTTCCACCTTCAGATTTCTTGTAAGTGATTGTTGCATAACGATTTTCAAAAGAATGACCGAATTCTTGTTGTTTGCATTTATCTTGCCAATCAACAAGAAGCTGATTTTTTCCAGGACTAAATAATCCGTTCATACCTGTCGTTCTTAGACTTAGACGCAACATATATGTATTGGTTAGTTTATAATCCAATACAAGTGTTTTGCCATTACCAGCATCAGCTGTCATAGTAAGTGTTGAGTCAGTCAGATTAGAAGGTGTGAAGTAAAGATCTTGTGTTTGGATATTTTGATTTTTCGCAGCTAAAACAAAGTTTAAATTCTGGTCGTTACCACTAAAAAGTGTGACATAGTCCTTACCTGTACTGCGATCTTTATTTGCGACATCATGACCTTCATAACCTTTTATAATAGCCTTTTTAACGACACCACCTTTTGTATTAAATGTAAGTTCAATCTTACTATTTTTTAATACAATATCTTTTGCAGAACCTTTTGATGCCGCGTAGAATAAAGCTGTAGTATCAGTATATGCTTCGTTTGCTTTGTTTGCAGCTTTGCCAGCTGCTTTCTTTTGTTCTGCTATCTTTTGGGCATTAGCAATAGAGTCTTTTACAAACTCAGTACGTTGTTTAGCAATTTCTTCTTTAGAAGGTTGTTGCCACCATGCAAAACCAAAGAGAACTAGGATTATGAGTACAAACCCAGTGATAGTGTTTTTATCCATTTCTTATTTTTTCTTATTTTCTATTGCAGTCTTAATGAAATCGAGGAAAAGTGGGTGTGGATTTAGTACAGTAGATTGGTACTCTGGATGAAATTGAGTTCCAATAAACCACTTTAATGATGGTATTTCAACAATCTCTACAAGATCACTTTCTGGGTTGTGTCCAACACACTGCATACCATTTTTTTCAAACTCTTTTTCATAATTATTATTAAATTCATATCTGTGACGATGGCGCTCTTGTATATGTTCTTGTTTGTAGATATTGAATGTATGTGAATTTTGTCGTATTAAACATTCGTAAGCACCAAGACGCATAGTACCACCCATATTGGTGATATTCTTTTGTTCCTCCATAATGTCAATAACATTGTGGTCAGTCTTTTCGTCCATTTCGCGTGAATTTGCATCACTGTATCCCAATACATTACGAGCAAATTCTATTACCATCATTTGCATACCTAAACAAATACCGAAGGTTGGAATATTATTGGTTCGTGTATATTTGATGGCAACCAATTTACCTTCAATACCACGTTGGCCAAAACCAGGACAAATAACAATACCATCAAGATCTTTCAGTTCTTCACCTACATTAGCATCAGTAAGATGTTCTGAATTTACAAAATGAAGGATTGTTTTGTGATCGTTGTATGTTCCCGCTTGCAACAATCCTTCACGTATACTCTTATAAGCATCTTGTAAATCATATTTTCCTACCAATCCAATATGAACTTCTTTCGTTGCCTTGCGTAATTTATCAAGGAATTTTTTCCAAGGGCCTAATGCTGGTGCTGGTTTTACTTCTTCGCCACATTTTCGTAAAATAGCAGCATCAAGACCTTGTGCCTGCATATTAACAGGGACTTCGTAAATGCTCGGCATATTTTCGCTTTGTACAACACAATCTAAATCTACATTGCAAAAAGCAGCTACTTTCTTACGAATATCGTTATCAAGATGTTTATCTGTGCGTAATACCAAAATGTCTGGCTGTATACCTACACTTTGCAATTCTTTTACACTATGCTGTGTTGGTTTAGTCTTTACTTCTCCAGCTGCACTAAGATAAGGTACGTAGGTAAGGTGTAAATTTATGGCACGCTTACCCAATTCCCATTTCATTTGGCGAATTGCTTCAAGGAAAGGCGCAGATTCAATATCACCAATCGTACCGCCAATTTCAGTAATCACAAAATCGTAATGGTGTTTTTGACCTAACTGCTTGATATTACGTTTTATTTCGTCTGTAATATGAGGTACTACTTGAATAGTTTTACCAAGATAATCTCCACGTCTTTCTTTATCAATAACGCTTTTGTAGATGCGTCCTGTGGTCATGGAATTGGCTTTCGTAGTCTGAATGCCTGTAAATCTTTCATAGTGGCCCAAATCAAGGTCGGTTTCCATTCCATCAACTGTAACATAACATTCCCCATGTTCATAAGGATTTAATGTTCCCGGGTCAATGTTAATATAGGGGTCGAACTTTTGGATAGTAATATTGTAACCTCTTGCTTGAAGAAGTTTTCCAATAGACGACGAAATAATTCCTTTTCCAAGTGAAGAAACTACACCGCCTGTTACGAAAATGTACTTTGTCTCAGTCACGATTATGTCTTTTATATTATTGTTCTTTGGAAGTTTACTAACTTACAACTTGCAAAGATAGTAAAAATCTAATGAATATCTCCCTGAAAGCTATTTTTTCTACTATAATTCGAAAATAATTTTGTCATATTTATAAAGTACTTCGGTTAATGGTCGAGTGATTTCCGTTCTCTATGCAAGTAGACCTGAAGGAACTATACAAACTTTCTCATTTTTATACAGACATCTTATCTTAAATGAAAGAATTTTATAAAAATGTTTTTAATAGGTTTTTAGTATTGAAAACAATTGAAAATGGTTTTTGAAAGGTATTTTTACTAAATCAAAAGCCTATATGTTTTATATTCTCTTCGTGAAGTTCTTGTTGGAACTATTTTTTTTATGTAAATTTGCACCTATATATAATATAATAGGTGGGTTTTAATAATTACCACCAAAACTTAAACTTATAAATAATGGGTTACGTTTCAATTTGTTTTGTTGTCTTATTGCAGCAAATTGTCAATTTACTTAATGGTATTTTTTTTATGCTATTTTGTTTGTTGATACTTTGTATGCCAAGAATGACTTCAACAAATCAGAACTAATTATTAGAACCTGTCTATGGAAATGAAACGGATACTATCAATCTTTTTTGGTGTATTGGCGTGTACGACTTCTTTTTCTCAATATGTGCCGCCAGTAATAAAAGATACAATAAAAGCAAGAGCTTTTAAGAGTATTGAATATAAGGTAGAAATGCAAGGTAGTTTCTCTAACACCAAAACACCTTTATGGCTAAATGCAAATAAGTATGGACTCAGTTCGCTTGAGAATTCAAATGGATATATTCGAACTGCTGTTATCCGTCCGTTATCTGTAGATGAAGGACGTAAATGGGGAATTGGTTATGGAGTAGATGTAGCAGTGCCCGTAAATTATACAAGTCCTTTTATTGTACAGCAAGCTTTTATTGAAGGCCGTTTGCATCATGGTACTCTTACTATAGGTACAAAAGAGCAACCAATGGAGTTAAAAAATAATAGTTTAAGTTCAGGTTCACAAACTTTAGGTATTAATGCACGGCCTGTTCCACAAGTTCGTCTTGCGTTGGCGGATTATTGGACATTACCTTTTGCAAATGGTTGGTTACACTTAAAAGGACATATTGCATACGGAAAGATGACTGATGATAATTGGCAGCATGATTTTACAAAAAAGCAAAATAAGTATGCCGATAATGTATTATATCATTCTAAAGCAGGTTACTTAAAACTTGGAAATGAAGAGGTGTTTTGTCCATGGTCGTTAGAGTTAGGTTTGGAAATGGTATCTATGTTTGGTGGCACTGCTTATCGTCCAACACCGTCTGGAGGAATGGAAACTCTGAAAGGAGATACAGGTTTGAAGGCTTTTTGGAAAGCTTTTATGCCAGGTGGGGCAGATATTGGCGAAACAACCTACCAGAATGCTGAAGGAAATCAATTAGGTTCTTGGGTTGCTCGTTTAAAATACGAAGGTGAAATGCATAGCTATGCCCTTTATGTTGATAAATATTTTGAAGATCATTCGGGAATGTTTTTCTTAGATTACGATGGTTATGGTACTGGCGAAGAATGGATGCAAAAGAAAAAGCGAAAGTATCTTACTTATAGTTTGAAAGATTGGATGGTAGGTTTTGAATATCGTCGTCGAACTGGTAGTTGGTTGAATGCGGTGGTATTAGAATATATTTATTCAAAATATCAGAGTGGTCCAATCTATCATGACCATACTAAAACCATTGCCGATCATATCGGAGGTCAAGATAATTATTACAACCATTATATTTATACTGGTTATCAGCACTGGGGACAAGGAATGGGAAATCCTCTATATCGTTCGCCCATTTACAATAAGAATGGAAAAATTGAGTTCCAAAATAACAGATTTATGGCTTATCATCTTGGATTATCTGGAGAGCCAAATGAGTTTTTTAATTGGCGTTTTCTTGCTTCATGGCAGGAAGGTTTAGGAACTTATATTGAGCCATATATTAAAGAAAGGCATAATGTAAGTATATTAGCAGAGGCTGCTTATAAATTACATAGTATTAGACACCGGTGGTTGAATGGAATAGATGTAAAGGCAGCTTATGGAATGGATATTGGTTCTATTCTTGGTGGTATCAATTATGGTTTACAGTTCACTATAACCAAAACGGGTTTATTTAATTTATAAAGATATGAATATGAGAAAAATACAAATAATGTTGTTCTCTTTAGTGGCTTTGTTCTTTCTTTCAGCTTGTACACTTGAGAATGATAGCACTACTCCTGGTAAATTGTCAGGTATGTGGCATTGTGTTTATATTGATAAAGGAGCAGCGAGTGTAGAATTGAAAGACAAGAAAGTATATTGGTCTTTCCAAGGTAATTTGTTATTGTTGGAAGATAAAACAGGTGCAAATAGTTGGATTCTGTATCATTTTAATAAAACAAATAATATTTTAGAATTGAAGGAACCTTATCGTTACGATCGTGAAAACGGCGACGAACTACTTACAAATCCTTCGCTTTTAAAATTCTATGGTATTGATGATTTATCTACAACATTCATTATTCATCAGTCGGAATATACAATGGCTCTTGTTAGTGATAAGGTAACATTGCATTTCAGGAAATTTTAACTACACTGACAAGTTGATTCCCTTTAAAATATTTAAGGCAGATTCTTAAAATAAATTTTAAAGAACTCTGCCTTTTTTATTGTCTAGGAAATATTCCCAACTTTAAAAAGAACATATAAAGTTTTTAAAAAAGGAGATAATTACTACTTAGAAAATTGTAATGATATTCTATCAAATTTATTATTATAATTTTAAAATTTATAATTATAAATTTTTATTTTGTTATTATATTTTTTTAGCCTCTTATTCTTATGTGTTGAGTTGTTCCTATTCAGCTGTTTTAAGACATATTTTAATCTTTTTGAAAAGGTTGTTTGTTGTTTCGTCTGATAGCAGGATCTAAAACAAACATATTAAATAAGGTAAAAATAGCAATGTCTATTATTATAATCAGAGTAAAATCTAATAAATTAAACAATAGTGCATTCATACTGATGAAGACAATAGCGAACACTAAGATAGCAATAAGTGCCTGGTGCTGCGTAAGTCCTGCTCTCATAAATTTATGATGAATATGGTTTTTGTCGGGGTGAAATATTCCATAACCATGTAATATTCGTACAATAATTACACGACAAACATCAAAGATAGGAATGATTAGTAAAGTTATTGAGAGAAATATTGCCCCTTTGCGATAAGCCATTACGTTTGGGTTATCCATACAAAACTTCACGAGTAATACACCAAGAATGTAACCTAAAGTTAGCGAACCAGAGTCGCCCATAAAAATTTTACGATTTTTTTCTTGTTTTCCGAACATATTGTAATAGAGAAAAGGAACCAAAACGCCCATCAATCCAGCTGTGAGGATACAATAAATCCACATCTTTTCTATAAAGAAACTATAGAAGAAACCACCTAAAGCAATGAAAGATAAGCTGGCAGAAAGTCCATCTATACCATCAATTAGGTTGATAGCATTCATAATAAAAACCAATATAAATACTGTCAGCGGTGCTCCTACCCAAAACGGAATTTCGTAAATTCCACAGAAACCATAAAGGTTATTGATATAAAGCCAAGAAATAGGTAGTAGAGATGATACAAAAATCTGTATAATGAATTTCTTTTTGGCTTTTACACCAAAAATATCGTCAATCAGTCCTGTAGTGTAGATAACTACCAAACCGACAGCAAAAAAGATAGTCCACGGACTAATCTCTATTTTTTGTCCATTATAAGCAAATGACCAAACAAGAAGTGCAACAATAGTAGCTGCTAGCATACTGGGTAGAAATGAAACTCCACCCAAGCGAGGAATAGCTCGTTTGTGTACTTTTCTGGAATCAGGAATATCGTATAAGTTTCTTTTTTTGCAGAAGTTCAGAATGCGGGGGATGAAAAGGAATCCGCAAACGATGCTTAGGCTAAAAGCAATAAAACTAATAACGATATATACGTATATATTCATAGTCGATTAAAAAATTTCCTTACAGATTTAGTAACATAACACATTTTTCTTACTTTTATTGTGTATAATGCAAAATTAGTGGATAAAACTAAAATATTTTTTAAGTTTGAACGTTATTAACAGAGGTATGACCGAGAACTATAAGAATG
This sequence comes from Prevotella aurantiaca, assembly GCF_015262605.1. Lineage (NCBI taxonomy): Bacteria > Pseudomonadati > Bacteroidota > Bacteroidia > Bacteroidales > Prevotellaceae > Prevotella > Prevotella aurantiaca. Next base: position 11,654 of record NZ_JABZSJ010000031.1, read on the forward strand.
AAAATATCAATTATTACAGCTACCTATAATAGCGAAGCAACAATTGCCGATACAATAGATTCTGTATTGAGCCAAGACTATCCTAATATAGAATATTTAGTGATAGATGGTGGTTCATCTGATGCTACCTTGGATATTGTAAAAGCAAATGCTTCAAGATTTAATGGTAGACTTCGTTGGGTATCTGAAAGTGATCGTGGTATATATGATGCAATGAATAAAGGCATACAAATGGCTACGGGTGATATCATTGGTATTTTAAATTCTGATGACTATTACACAAGCAACGATGTGTTGTCTACCTATGCAAATGCCTTTAGAACAAGTAAGGTAGATGCCGTTTATGGCGATATTCATTTTATACGCGATGGACAACCGCACAAAGTTGCCCGATACTATTCTTCTAAAATATTCCGTCCAACATTGTTAAGATTTGGCTTTATGCCTGCTCACCCTTCTTTCTATGTTCGGCGTTCTGTTTACGAACAAGCAGGAAACTATAGTCTTGACTATAAAATTGGGGCAGACTTTGAAATGATGGTACGTCTGTTTAAGAAACATCGCATAAGTTATAAATATATACAGAAAGATATGGTAACAATGCGTATGGGTGGTGCGAGCACAAGTGGAGTAAGTAGTCATAAGCTATTACTGAAAGAAGATGCGCGTGCTTGCAGAGAGAACCGTATCTATTCTAATACGTTTCTAATAGCCTTAAAATACTTTTATAAAATATTCGAATTTAAGTTTTAGAGATCCTATTAAAATTGAGTTAATTCGATATAGTTGCTGTTGATAAGCTTTTATTCAGTTCTGTCTCCGTATAATTCTCTTATATGGTTCAATATTGGCTTAACATCTTTTGTCTGATTTCCTATTTTAATACTCCCATTATCAATACCTACTAAAACCTGATAAGGTGAGAACAATGTTCCTTTTTTAAATGGGTCTAAGCCTAAATCAAGAAGTTTAATGATATTTGGAGTATAATCGATATCGTGTGCTAAAGCATATCCAAGCAAAGGAGGCTCAACCTGAATATTGATATTGGGATTGGACAATAGATAATTGAACATTTCATAGTTCTTAGAAGTAATGCAGTAATGGAGTGCAACATGCCCATTTATATCCGGTTTGTTTATATCTGCACCTAATTCTATTAGTCGTTTTGCATACCCATTTGCAAAAGGAAAGTCAACCATTACATTATTATAGTTGATAATACATTCTAAAAAGGCGCTCGTTCCTCTTTCGCTAACAGCATCAATTCCACCATGATTATTTAAGTAAGAAAGAAAATCTTCAAAGCTAACTCCATCACTAAACAGAGTGAAAATATCGATTACCTTGAAATCACTTTTTTTATTTATCTTATTTGTTTTCATAATAGCCCATAATATATTTAGCGCTTACAGAAGGCTAATACTTTTTCTTCAAACAACTTGTAGTCAGAATAGAAATCTTTAAGAATTTTCTTTCTGTTTTCTTCGTATTCCTCTTTGTCAAAAGTATTTAAGTATGTTGTTATTTCTTCTGCAAGATTATCTGTATTAGTAATCGCTAAACCTAATTTGTAATTCTTGGTATATTCGCCTTGAATAGTATCGGCAGTCGTTATCATTGGTTTTCGGAAGAAGACAGAATGATAGAAACGATTTGCCATAGCAGTATCGTGAGAGAGTATCCTTGGGAAAAAAATATTAATCATTGTACTCTTTTGGATAATTGAAGGCTCATCTTTTTTATCATAATATCCAGAGAATGCAACATTCTTATATCCTCGTTCTTTTGTGAACTCTTCTAATTTATGGGCATCTATACCATTTCCTGCGAAAGTTACCAGAAAACCTTCCTTGTCTCCTAATGCCTCAATGATAGCAGCATTTTGCTCGTAGTTTCTAATACCACCTATTGTGAGGACTTCAATTTGTCCTTTATCCAATTCGTATGATGGGTTATGATCATTGATGGCTCGTTTCAAAGTGTTTATATCAAAATTATGACTTAAGATAGATGAACAGGCATTGGGTAGGCATTTTATAAACCCTGGCGATGAGATAACATGTAATGCTGAAAGTTTCATCAGTTCATTATATGTTCCCTTAAATTTTTGTTCGATAGAAAGATCACGATAATCTAATATAAATTTGTTCTTGTAATGCTTTTTAAGAAAAGGTTTCAAGAAGATTGCTATTTGAGGACCGAAGACAATGAGCTTGTCGTATTGTTCTTTTTTGATAACTCTCCGTAAAAAAGATGAATATTCTAAATAGTACAATAGTCTAGTTATTTGATGGGCGTTGTCTCCAATCTTTCTGCTAAACCTGTGAGCGGCTTTTTCTTTAAGTCCTCTTTTATCAGCATATATTATATCATATTGAATATTGTTTTCGTCTAATATATCTGTGTAGTTTCTGACATACGGACAGAAAAAAACGTTCGTTGGTAATAATAATCCTAATTTCATACCTCTTATTTATAGATTTAATAAAAATCACTATCACACTCTCATATTCCCTTTCATCTTCCTTTCTCAAGAGCTTCAGTTATGGTCTACAAAAATGCATAGTGTTTTTTCATAATATGTTCTCCTTAATAGCATTTAAATAAGCATGACCATACTTTAAATCCGGCTCAACATAATTGCCTTCTCCCCATTCATTCCAAGATTTCAAGAATAGAATTTTATGCTCTTGCGGTTTGGATTCTATTATATTTAAAGCTTGTTCGATATGTTTTTTGAAATTCTCTGGTGTTGAATTGATATATATTCCTTCGCTATTTCCTGCACGTGGTGTTCTGTCCCAACCAGGTATAATCATAGGATATACATTGTCCCATTTATCTTCAGGAGCAAAGAAATTGCTTACAACTTTTGAATAATCTAATTTAAGCGATGGCAAGAATGGAAGTTTTTTATGTATAACTTGTTTAGCTATACGCATCGTTTTGCCTTGATAGCACATTTCTCCTCTCGATTTACCATAAGAATTGATGCCATCAAACCCTAAGGCAAGAATATTGTTATATACTTCCTTGCTATTCTTTAAATTAGGAATGACACGAGCTAAAGTTCCATCTGAATTGCGTTTAATAGTTGATGTGTTAGCTATTTGAGCAACAAAATATACTCCAGGTAATCCATTTTCTTTTGCCAACTTTCTCCATATCTCCATAAAGATACTTACATCTTTAAAGTGATAGGGATCATATATTACGAAAACAGGTTTTTCATCTATTGTAATATATCTCCTGTCTTTAAATGCTGGAAGTACATAATTAAAATGTTCAGTATAATCTTTCTCTCCACCATATTCCATCGGAGCAATTACTTTGTTCTTTCCATCTTTGTGCCAAGTTTTTGTTGTCCATTCATGGTTTGCCCAACAAAGGCAAAAAGGAAAGTCTGGCTTACCTGATTTCAATATTTCTTGGAAAGGACGCTGAAGTAGTAATTTACCATTTCCCATCCAATAATGATAATAGCAAAAACCTTCGATGCCACATTCTCTTGCAAATACAGCTTGTTGTTCTCTAACTTCTGGTAGACGCAAGTCGTAGAAGCCAAGGTCTGCAGGAATATGTGGTTGATAATGTCCTCTGAATAGAGGTTTCGCTCGTGCAACATTTGTCCATTCAGTAAAACCGACACCCCATGCCTCATCATTTTCTGGAATAGGGTGAAACTGTGGTAAATAATATGCTATGACTCTTGCTTTCATTATTTATTTTCTTTTTTAAGCGGAAACTTTTCCAGCAATGCTTCGTGATATTTCAAATAATAATAGAGTAGGGCGAGTACTATAATCTTTAGATTCCCAGTGTCTGAGTACGCGAACAAGTACATTCCACCTTGTATGTTAATGCAAACTACAAAATATAAGAGTAACAGCTGATGTATCTTTATCTTACTATTTGTAGTCTTATTCCTTTGGAAAGCAGAAATAACAAGGAAATTGAACACTAAAAATATTACGACTGCAAAAAAAGGTCCAAAGTCTATGGTAAAATCTCCAACGAATGTAGAAAAGGCTTCGTCGTTTATTTTTAGATGTGAATAAATTTCTCGACGTTCAACATAATTCATTGAAGTTTTAGAATCGACTAACCGTTTGAAAAGATTGAGGGTTCTATCTCCGTATCTAATTCCATTGTCGTCTAAACCGTAATTATTAAAATATATATTTCCTTGTCCGATATACCAATTGATGAAAGCTGCAATTCCTCCTTTCTCTGTGCCAAAACGACTTATGGTTATAGCAGCCACAGGCAACGTAATGACAACAATGAAAACAATTCCTACTTTCTTTATAAACTTATTAATTCTTTTTGAAAGGTATTGCTTAAACAAAAAATATCCGCATATTATTGTCAGAAAAGCTAAAGCAACTCCACTTCGTTGCCCTCGCATAATAGGCATAACCAAATTAATGATATTGGCAAATAGCAAACCATAAATAATTTTATAGTTTTTCTTGCTCATCGTCAAAAAGTAAAATAATAGGAATATACTAATATCAGAAAAAGAATTAAAGAGAATTGCAGGTATATTGCGAATGGCTCCACCAGCGTTTGACGCATTATCTATTTGCTCCAAATAGGCATCTCTACCAGCTTGAGCATCTGTAAAGATTGACATTAATCCGTTTTGGAAGTCAGAAATGATACCTGGCAAATTCAATATAGCAACGACAATAATAAGAGTTGCAATGATTCGTAAAAAATTTGAATGCGGATATTCAATGTTGTCAGTCTGGTGTACGTGATGATAGATAACAGGTGTAAGCGCAATCATCATCATTGTGTACAAGTATATATATGGGAAGAGTGTTAAAGGCTTGTAGTTTGTAAATTGTGGAATAGAATCATCGTTAATCGTCATAATGGAAAAGACAGCATAGATGATATACATTACAATGATAAAGCTACCAGCGTCAAAGTTCTTATTTTTGCGTTGATACCAAATCAAGGTTATTACCCATAGTACTATGAGAAATGCAGATAGTATATAATTACTTTCAATTACCGACATAAGCGTTTTGTTATAAACGAATGAACATAACTATATATAACCTTCTTTTCCGATTTATTCGTTCCTAATAGTAAAGCAGATACTATAAAGAAAGTAGGGGAGTAAAGGAAAATAAAAAGTACTCGTAGAAAATTGCTATCAATATTTTGTTGTAGTAGGTGACTACTCCCAACTCCAAGTATCAATATTGTGATTCCTGGAAGTAATAAAGTTGTAACATAAGAATTTATAGAGAAACTACGATAATATTTGCGTAGACAAAACAATCTTATAGTATGTGCGACTACTGATACAGCAATCATAGAAATTAGGGCAAAATAAGAAGGCAAATGGAATGTGAAGAAAAGCCACGAAATAGGTAAGCATAGTAGAGTAATACTTTCTACTTTTAGGTGGTATTCTTTAACTTTACCTGTTGCTTGAATAATTGCTGTAATCGGATTATTCATCGAAAGGCAAACTATATAAATAATGATAAGGCGCGCAAATAAAATAAAGCTCTCATCTGTAATATTCAGCCACCAATTTAAAATATTGGGCATTTCTAAAATAATTGGTATTCCAATAGCTAAAAGTGCGTAAAGTATAAGTTTGTTACCAACAGAAAATAGTTTGTTAAGGTAACCGAAATTTTCCTCTGCATAAGCCTTTATCATTGCTGGACGTAAAGGAATAATAATACTATTACATAATGCTCCAAACGCATTATTGATTTGTAAAGCTACACCAAAAGCAGCATTTATAGTTGCTCCAAAAAATATATTCAGTAAAATAATATTTCCTTGTTGCATTCCAATATTAGCAACATTGCCAAAGAGTGTCCAACCAGAAAAAGAAAGTAATTCTTTATATAACTTTCGGTCTGTTGTTTTGCGATAATGACATTCTTTGTAATGCGCTTTTCCATATAATATGTATATTATGAAGATAATGAAACTGCTAATCAACAAGCACATTCCATAAAAAGAAAGGTTATCTATCATAAACATTCCAATTAGTATGGCTGCACCTAATCTAAGTAAACATTCGATGGTAGATACAATAGCATAGACGCCTATATCTTCGTGAGCAAAGATAGCTGCAGTATATGGAATTTGAAACAAGGAAAAAATAAAAGTAAATATGGTAAATTGATATAACCACATAACAGCTGTCATTCTTGCAGCTGGAATTACTAATTGAGTATTAACGAACCACAATCCAATCGTCTCAAATAGTAGGATAATGAGAATAGAAAGTATTGCAATGATGTTAATACACGAAGAATAAATCTCAGTTTGTTTTTGAATATCGTTTTTCCCAATATAAAAAGAGAAAAATCTTTGAACTGAAAGTGAAAGTACACCTGTTAAAAAAGAAGCAACTGTTACTACACCTGCTATCGTGTTGAAAATTCCATAATCTTCAACTCCCAACCCTTTGATGATAATACGTACAATATAAAGGTTTAGAAATGTAATAACCAACATACGAACAAACAAAAATAGTGTGTTCGATGCTATATTTTTGGTTTTTGCTGATTCTTTTATATCGGGCATATTAAAGTTAATGCAGTATATCCCTTATTACGTAAACTGACAAAATAATAAACGCAGATATAAACATTTCGAGCACAAATAACATTCTTTTAGGTCCCGAAGGTTTTACAGGTACTTCTGCTCCTTGGATAGTTGTAAAAACAGGAGTGCGTTCTTGTAACTTTGCATCAGCAGCTTTTAGTTGAGCAACTAGAGTTGTATATGTATTGTATTTTAGTTGCATGTCATTTTCCAAATCGTTTTGCTTTAGTCTTACACTTTCCAATACAACATCCATATCAGCATCACTAATCTTTCCGTATTCCTTTCGAACTCGTTCGTATTCTTTCTTAGCTTGGTTTACAAGACTTTGATAATGCTCTACATCGTTTTTTAATTTCTTAGTTCTATATTCAATAATATATTCCTGAAGTTGAGCTCTAGTGGCATCTGCAAGAATCTTTGCTACCATTGGATCTTGAGCTACAGTAGCAATACTTATAATACCTGTTTTCTTATCAGTACTAATTTTTATATTGTCTCTCATTCCCTTAACTATGTCATTGTCAATCTTTGACAATTGGTAAGGATTGAATTTCTCAGGAGCAAAGTTTGCAGTATCCTTAGGAGATACTTTTTGTACCGCCCATAAATAGGTTTTCTCCCACCATGTTAGTTTTGTATGGTGCTTTAGATAGTCATAGTAAGTCGTATTGATTTTTTTATCAATAGTTTGTACATTCACATCGAATAGCTTTGTAGCAAAACCATTATCATTCATTAAGTCTGGATACAACAAAGGAGAGATAGCATCAGTACTTTTTCCCGTTGGTAAATCAAAGCCAAATGAAGACGCTATATCGCCTAAAGCACTAACATCTGCCATAGAGCTTGCTTCTGGAGCCATAGCAGTTTCACTTGTGTATGTTCTTGGCACACAAAGAATGATATAAGTTGATAACGCAATAACAATTGGCAATACTATAAAGAATAGTTTTTTATGTTCTCCAATTCTTTTTAACACCAATCGTAAATCTATTTGTTTTACATTCTCTTCGTTTTCCATTAGCTTGAAGCTTTAATATAATAGTATTAAACCAAATGATTTATTTAAATGTATTGTAATAAATCCGCATTCAAGCACGCCTTTTAAAGACGTGCTTGCGCGAAGTTTATATTTTTTTCATCGTTATTTTTACTCATTCTGTATTTATCTTTATTTCAAGATGTTTGCAAGTGTAGCCAATACAGCTGCCATACTTGACGTACTTGTTCCGATAGTCATAAGTTCAGCAAGGCTCATTCTAGCTCGAGATTTGCTAGGAACAATGATTTCACAGCCAGGTCGGACTTTTGCATTATGTCCTACTTTTGCAAGTGTACCATTCATATATAGTATGTAGCTACGACTTTTCTTTGCATCAGAAGAGAATCCACCCGCTTGGTCAATGTAGTAAGCTACATTTTTGCCTTCACGATAGCTTACAGAATTTGGATACATAACTGCACCATTGATTTTTACAGTACCATTGTATTGTGGAATGATAATACGATCGCCTTCTCGTAGAATTAGATCGGCATCACTTCCTGGTGCTGCTAAAGCTTTATCTAACTCAATACCTACAGGATAGGTTTCAGGAATTTGGAACTTCTTCATCAGAGAATCTTGAGTTTGCTGTGAAGCTTGAAGAATACCAGCTGCATTTGAACTTTTAGCAGCAAGATCAAGGAAACTCTTGTTCTCTTGTTCCATTTGCATTTTATAAACAGCTTCCATGCGCATTTTCTCTATCTTATTAGGTCTGCGTTCTAATCTTGCTCCTTGTATATAAGCCATATCTGTTGCACCACCTGCAGCCTTGAAGATATCTGATAGGCGTGTATTTCTTCCTGTAAGCGAATAACTTCCTTCAAATAGAACTTCCCCTTCAATACTTACATTCTGTTGTCTTGTTGTGCCAGGGCTCTTCCGTACAAAAACTTGGTCGAAAGGTGCAAGTATAAATCCGGGTTGACCATCAATGACAAAACCATCTTTCAAGCTGAATGTGAAACTTTGTGCAATAATAGAGTCAGAAGTAGTAGCTTGCGGGTTCATAATTCTTCTTGAAACATCAACTCTTACAGTAGATGCTGTTTGTTTTAATCCTCCAGCTTGTAGAATAAAGTCTTCAAGTGTTTCATTGTCAGCATATTTATATCTTCCAGGATATTGTATCTCCCCATAAATAGATATAGTCTGCTCTTCTTGAACATCAGTTCGCGTCGGAACAAATAGGACATCTTCGTTTTGTAAAGGTATATCAGCAACCCTGCCAAGCAAAATACCTTCCACATCTACCGAAATAACTTCTAATGTGCGGTCTGCCTTCATACGATGCATAACTGCATGAGGTCCAAAAGCAACTTCTGTAAGTCCTTCTGCTGCTTCTACCAAATTGCGTACAGAGTTTATCTGCCCGCCTACTTCATACATACCAGGACGAAATACCGCTCCCTTTATTTCCACCATATTTTCATATCTTGGAATAACAGAATCAACGCTGATAGAGTCTTCATCAGAAAGCTTAAAGCGACTCATATCAAACTCGTTCACATTATATATAGAATATTGGCGGCCTGTTTTTCTTCTTACACGAACAGATTTTGTATAAGCGTCACCTGCAAAGCCACCTGCATAGTTAATAAGTGCATCAAGACTCTCATTACGCTTCATTTCGTAATACATTGGTCGCTTTACTTTACCGCTAACATTTACAAGCACCTCGTAAGCATCAACAGCAATAACGTCATTATCTGCTAATCTTACATTGCCTGTTAATTTTCCGCGTTTCAAAAAGTCGTATATATCGACAGTGCTGATAAGACGTCCTTGTCTGTAAACTTTAATATTACGAAGTGTTCCGAGATCGGTAATACCACCAGCCATGTACAATGCGTTAAATACAGTTGTGAAAGCTGATAAAGTGTAAGTTCCGGGTGCTTTTACCTCACCTACAACGTTCACCATAATAGTGTGTGTTTGTCCTACAGAAAGTCTAATTTTAGAATTACTATAACGTTTTCCAAGTCTCGCTTTGATTCTTTCATTAGCTTGTTTGATAGTGAGACCACTTACTTGAATAGGTCCAAAACCATCTAAAGTAACAATTCCATCTGGTGCAACAGTTGTTTCGTACGACTTTTGCGACGCACCATAAATATCAACAAAAACAGCATCGCCAGGTCCCAATCTATAGTTTGCTGGGAGAGCCATATTCATATTAGGCTCAAATGATAAGTTCTTATTGTTGAAAATATCACGTCCCCAAACTTTTTTCTTCTTTTTCTTTAGTTGTTTTACAAGATTTTTATACATTGCTGCAGTATCTTGTGGCATCCAATCATTCATTTCCTCCTGTATTAAAAGGAAATCTTTATCATCTTCATCGTATGTGTTTTGGTAGTTAGACTCAGATTCTAATCTTTTGTTAGAAAATCTATTTGCTTCATTCTCAGAGTCCTCGTAATCTTGCAATGTTTTATCAGCAACCTTTTTTTTATCCATTCCTGGACGTTGCTGTCCATTATTCTTTCTACTTCTCTCTGTATTACTTTCTTTATCTGATGCGTTGCCCAATGAAGAGTTGCCCTTTTTCATTTTCTCGTATGAATCTCTAACTCTTCTAATTTGAGCTATATCTACACCATTTTGCATCAATTTCGTTACAATCTGTGCCTGTGATGTACCCTTGTTATGCTCTTTTACAACAAACTCCATGACCTGTGTATCGGTCATACCAGATTGTGCATAAATACTTAACGTACTTAGGATAACAAGAAGTAAAAGGACGTATTTTTTCATATTTGCCTAAAATTTATTTCCACTTACGATGTTTAAAAATGTTTTAATGATAATTTTGAAGTCAAGCCAAAGCGAACGTCTCTCAAAATAATTGATATCCATTTCGAGACGTTTTAACATCTTTTCCATTGTGTCTGTATACCCATTGTAAAGTGTGGCTTCTGAAGTTAATCCTGGTCTCATCTTATAAACAACAGGATAAAGGTCAGTATGCTCCATTATTTTATCAATAAAGTATTTACGTTCAGGTCGAGGACCTACTAATGACATATCGCCAATCAATACATTCCATAATTGCGGAAGCTCATCAAGATGGTGTTCTCTAAGAAATCGCTCCAATGGGGTAGAATTCTTACAATTCGTTTTTGCCATCAGTTGCGGTTTATTTTCTTCCACAATGCTACTCATGGTGCGGAATTTAAGTATGACAAATGGTTTTCCTTTATATCCAATACGTGTTTGACGAAAGAATATGGGACCATTCCCTTGGCATTTCATTAAAACAGAAATGATTGCGAAGATGGGTGAAAGCAATATTAATCCAAATACAGCCATTGTAAAATCCAAGGCTCTTTTTATGCCTCGTTGAATGCTACCCATGGCATCGGTTAGTTTTGCTTTACTCATTGTTCGTCGGCTCTTATTATGGTTTTAATAGATTTTCTTCTGAATACCGCACTTTGATGGGTAAGTTCAGAAGCGGACAATTATTTTTTTATGTCTACCTATATATAAACTCCATTTTTCGAAATTTGTTGCAAAGATAATGTTTTTTTCTTAAATACTTTTGTTTTTTGTGTATCTTTGCACAAGAAAAGACCTAACATTGCGTAAAATAATCCATATAGATATGGACGCTTTCTTTGCTTCAGTAGAACAAAGAGATAATCCAGCGTTAAAAGGCTTACCATTAGTGGTGTGTCATGATCACCCACGTAGTGTCGTAACTACAGCAAGTTATGAAGCACGAAAGTATGGAGTTCGTTCTGCAATGCCATTATCACAAGCAAAAATGAGATGTCCTCATCTTGTGATAGTTGAACCACATTTTCAAAAATATAAACAAGTATCACAACAAATTCATCGAATTTTCCATAGATATACAAACTTGGTGGAGCCAATTTCCTTAGATGAAGCTTTTCTTGATGTAACGCATAATAAGGTTGGAATAGAATTAGCAGTTGATATAGCTAAAAAAGTGAAAGAAGATATATTTCGTGAGACTCATTTAACAGCTTCTGCAGGAGTAAGTTGTAACAAATTATTGGCGAAAATAGCCTCTGACTATCGTAAACCGAATGGTATTTTCATCGTACATCCTGATAAAGCGTTGGATTTTATAGCTGAATTACCAATAAGGAAGTTTTGGGGGATTGGTCCTAAAACAGCAGATACAATGCATAAAATGGGGATATACAAAGGAGAACACCTGCGTAAAGTTTCCAAATCTCATTTAGTACAAGTTTTTGGAAAAATGGGCTCTGTACTTTTTGACTTTTCTCATGGAATAGATCAACGTCCAGTTGAGCCTTTTCGTGAACGTAAATCAGTAGGGTGTGAGCAAACTTTTTTGGAAGATTTAAGTACAGATTCCAAAGTTATAATAGCTCTTTATCATATTGTTATAGAGTTAGTAGAAAGAATTAATAAAAGTAAATTCGAAGGACGTACATTATCTTTGAAAATAAAATGGGATGCTAAGAATCAGATAACAAGAAGTATTACAACAAATAAAATATTGAAAACTAAAGATGATATTTTACCTTTAGCAAAATACCTTTTACATCAGACAGAGTTTCGGCAGCGCACAATTCGTTTACTTGGTCTTACGATAAGTGGAGATACATTACATAAAATCGAAGAGGGATTTTTAAGTTTTACATAGTAAGATAATTAAACTATTATGCCAAATGTTGAAAGAGTGCTACTAAAAGCTAAACTCGCATTTTCACAAAATCTTGTGGTTCAAGAACCATTTTACACTCTAGGTATCTTTTTTTCACCATATACGAAAAAGATGATTAGAATAATATAATTAAAGAGTTCGTGTGTTTAAACAGAAAGGCTAAACTTATATCATTGAAAGTTTAGCCTTAATTCTGTTTGATACATAAAGAGTGAACAGATAGTAATTATAATTCTTTTTAGTCAATAAGTATTACTGTGACTCCTCGAGCTGCTTGTGCACCCATTACCAATGCTTGTTCTATATCAGCTGTCTTACTTGGTCCTGAAATAAAAACACCATATCCGTAGCTATTTATTTCTATACGTTTATAGGCTTCGTGCATATTATTTACAATGTTTTTTCTATCAAGTAAGATAACTAATTCTTCGGAAATAAAACAAATAGCACGTTCTTTCATCGTTTGTGGAATCCATATACATCCATTTTCTGCAACACCTATTACGCCTTGTATAATACCAACATCCGTTCCGTTTAATTCGGCTGCTGATGCAATAGTGTCAGGATTTAAGTCTGCTTTTATACCTTTTACAACTGATGCAAATACTTTTGCATTAGGATAGGCTTTGTGTATGATAGTGTTTAAATCATCGGTGTTCTTAACTTCTATAACCTTTCCACCAACGGTCTTAGACATCTCAATAAACTGTTTTGAAATATCTGTGAAGGTAATGCCCTTTACAGGTTCGCTTGGCATATCAAATTGCTGTGTAACACTACTGCGCAACTTGTTGAGTAATTCTTCTTTTTTCATTATCGTCCCTTTTCTTATGAAGGTATAAGCGATATATACCTTTTGATAACTATTTTCTCTTTTCCTCTTTTTCCATCTCTTTCATCATTTGACGATAGATTTTATGGAATGGCTTTTTAGGGAAATGTGGCATATCATGTCCTTCACTCCATGTATTTTGCTTTATATCCATCATCTTCTGCGGTATATAATTTGCAAAATGAGCATATTGCGTTGCAATGTCATAAACAGTATAGTTACCATATAGTTTTTTCATTGCTGCTGACATATATTTCTTTTCCTTATTTTCCGTACCAAACTTCTCAAGTTCTTGACGCCAGAAATATATTTGACTACCAGGTGCAACTTTAGTTGGACAAACATGGTCGCAACTTAAACAAAGAGAACAAGCCGAAACATTTCCACTATGCTTTTTAGGATTACGTAACATTCCAAGATTTACACCAATAGGACCAGGGATGAAATAACTATACGAATATCCCATTGAACGGCGATAAACAGGACATGTGTTCATACATGCGCCACAACGAATACACTTTGCAGTTTTCCAGTGTAATGGGTTGGCGATGATATCACTTCTTCCATTATCTACTAAGATTACATGCATTTCTCCATCAGGACGAGCCTTGCGGAAATGTGAAGTGAAAGATGAAGTTGGCTGTCCAGTTCCGCAACGACATAATAGGCGTTGAAAAACAGCGAGAGAGTCGTAATTAGGGATTACCTTGTCAATACCCATTGCTACAATATGCAACTTAGGAATAGCTGTACACATGTCTGCATTTCCTTCGTTAGTACAAACTACACAGTCGCCAGTTGCTGCAACACCGAAATTACAACCAGTCATTCCAGCCTCAGCTTCGATAAATTCTTCGCGCAAATTATAACGTGCACATTGTGTCAGGTAAGTTGGGTCATGGTTACCAATCTCTTTTGATATACCTTCTTTTTCAAACATACTACCGACTTCGTCACGTGTTATATGTGCTGCAGGTACAACAATATGTGACGGTTTTAACTTCATTAGTTGAAGAATGCGTTCGCCTAAGTCGGTTTCAACAACATCAATACCCTTTTCTATAAGGTAATCATTCATTTCACATTCTTCGGTAAGCATAGATTTAGACTTAACCAACTTTTTAACTTTATTGTTTTCTAATATGCTGTAGGCAATTTCGTTAAATTCTTGTGCGTCTTTTGCCCAATGAACAATAACTCCATTGCTTTCTAAATTTTTAGAAAACTCCTCTAAATAGTCTGCTAAATGTGTTAGTGTATGTTCTTTAATTTCGCTTGCGTGTTCTCTTAAGTCTTCCCATTCTGGAAGCATAGCAGCTTGAATATCACGTTTTTCCCTAATTCCCCAAAAAGTTTGGTCATGACGAGTTACTTTGTCAGGGTCAGATAAAAATGCTGCTGCTTTTTTTGAATGACTTGTTGCCATAGATTTCCTCCTTATAACCTAAATTCCAGCAGCTAAGATTTCAGCTACATGCATAAATTGAATATTATACTTTTTTTTGTGAGCCACTCCTTGCATGTGCATTAAGCATGAAGAATCAGGACCTGTAATAAATTCTGCACCTGTTGCTATATGTCGTTTTACTTTGTCATCTCCCATGCGACTGCTCACTCCAGGTTCTTCAATAGCAAACATACCACCAAAACCGCAACATTCATCAGAACGTTCTGGTTCTTTCACTGTAATACCCTTCTTCAGTTTCAGAAGGTCAATAATTTTATTGTATCTTGGAATATGTTCTTCCGAAGGTGAACTCAATCGTAATTCACGTACCCCATGGCATGAATTATGTACTGAAACAATATGTTCAAAATTTCCAGGAAGTTCCTTTACCTTTAAAACATCATGTAGGAACTGTACCAGTTCCATAGTTTTTTCTGGTGTAGAACATTTGTGTTTATGAAGTTGTGGATGGTTGAACTGCACAAAAGCAGCACATGAAACACTAGGTGTTACTATGTAATCATATTTTTTAAAAATGTCATCAAACTTTTCTACTAAATCCCCAGACATTCTTTGAAAACCTCCATTTGCCATAGGTTGTCCACAACATGTTTGGCGTTTAGGATATTCTACGTCAAGTTTTAATTCACGTAGAAGTTTGTAAGTTGCTATGCCAACCTCTGGATATAAGGTATCAACATAGCATGGGATAAATAATCCTACTTTCATAAAATAGTTATATCTTGTTAGCTTTTACCATACAAAAGTAGCAATAAAATAGTAGATATGAAAGAAATATCATGATAAAATATTCAGCAATTAGCTTATTTTTGCAATCCTACTTTTTTCATTGAATAAAGGCGCAAAAAAGTAAAGAAACTTTTTGTCCGTTTAGTGTAAATTCGGTAAAAGTAAATCCTCAAATTAGTATTGGAAGATATAAATAACTGCTGTACGAAAATTGACTCTGCGATAAGAAGTTGATTCCTACTTTTCAATGAGAAATTATACAGCTCTATCAAGAGAGAATAACAGATAAAAAAATTATAATTACAAATCAATAAAGTTATAATTAAAAATTTTTATTTTATAATTACGTTTTTAATTTTTATAATTATAAATTTTCAAGCTATTTACCTGCCTAAAACTCCTTGTGTTTAGTTTTGTATGCTCAGGTTAAAAGTTTTAATAAATAAATATTTTGTTTTAGCATTTCAATATCTTTTTGTAACTTTGCATTGCAAAATACTATTATAAATAAAGATATGGAATACAAGAAAACCGAAATAGATGGTGTATGGATTATCGAGCCTAAAGTGTTTAGCGATAATCGCGGTTATTTCTATGAAGTATGGAGACAATCTGATTTCGATGAACATATAGGACAACACGTTGAATTCGTTCAAGATAATGAATCGAAATCAAGCTATGGAGTTCTACGTGGGCTTCACTATCAAAAGGGAGATTTTTCGCAAGCTAAGTTAGTGCGCGTTCTAAAAGGGAAAGTGCTTGATGTTGCTGTGGATTTACGAAAAGACTCTCCAACATTAGGAAAATATGTTATGGTAGAACTATCAGAAGAGAACAAACGTCAGTTCTTTATTCCTCGTGGTTTTGCACATGGATTCTTAGTGTTATCAGAGGAAGCTATTTTTACCTATAAAGTTGATAATATTTATGCACCACAGAGCGAAGCAAGTCTTCGTTGGAATGATGAAACTGTTGGCATAGAATGGCCTATAGATGAAAAAGACATTGTTATTTCTGATAAAGACTTGAATCGGGCTGTAGATTGGAAGAATGCAGATCTTTTCTAAGACAGATTGATAAAACATTTAATGCAATAATGAAGCAAAGTTGTTTCTACATACTTATTCTCTGCTTGTTAATAGTTGGATGTACTGACAAGGGCAAACAAGATAATTCTCCTACTGAAGATGCAAAGGCTAAGGAGTTATTTCAAGGCTTATGGGTGTCTGATGATAATGGAGAACCTACATTGTTAGCAAAAGGTGATAGCGTATTTTATCCAGATTCTGCCAGTATGCCTGTGCATTTTTGGATTTATAAAGATTCACTTTATTTGAAAGGACAAAATCAAAACGAATACAAAATAACCAAACAGTCGGAAAATTTATTTGTATTCCTCAATGATAATGGCGATGAAGTACGCATGGTAAAAAGTAAGGAGAAAGACTTGCGTGCATCGTTCGGTTATCAAGTGTATGCGATGAATACATTCTTGCACACACAGTCTGATACAATAGTGAGAACAGATTTAGGATATTTTGAGACTAAAATTTCTGTAAACACAACGTCAGATAGAGTAATAAAATCTACTTATAATGAAAACGGAATTGAAGTAGATAATGCTTATCTGGACAATGTTGCCTCGCTTGTAATATCAAGCCAAGGCACACCTATATATACACATGATTTCAGAAAACAAGAATTTGCTTCGCTTATAGATAAGAAATTCTTAGAAAAAAGTATTTTGCGCAAATTTGAATTTAATCATGCTGATGGAAAAGCATTGTATTTTGATGCCATTATAGGTATTCCTGATGCTTCTACCAGTTATGTTATTGCCATCAAAATAACGACAGATGGTAAAATGTCAATGAAAATGAGATAAGAAAGTACTAAAAGCATATATTATTAGATAAAGAACCGAATAAAAAGAAAAATTAGAATAATTATGAATAGTAAAGATAAACTTCAGGAAGAACAGATTTTAGTTAGAGTTACAGGACAAGATAGACCAGGACTTACTGCATCAATCATGGGTACATTGGCAAAATATGGCGCTCGTGTCCTTGATATTGGTCAGGCAGATATTCACTCAACACTTTCGCTCGGTATTCTTATCCGAACAAACGAAGATAATTCGGGTAAGGTAATGAAAGATTTACTTTTTAAAGCAACAGAATTGGGTGTGAATATAGGTTTCTCTCCAATTACAGATGATGAATATGAAGATTGGGTAAATCAACAAGGTAAGAACCGATACATTCTAACTATTATTGGTCGTTCGCTTTCTGCTGAAAATATAGAAGCTACTGCTGAGGTAATTGCAAGTCAAGGAATGAATATAGACTCTATTGTACGCCTCACGGGTCGTCAAAGTATTAAAAGAGAAAACAACAATGTTCGTGCATGTATAGAGTTTTCACTTCGTGGTACTCCTGAAGATTATGTTCAGATGCAGGCTGGTTTGATGAAAATGAGCCAAGAACAAGGGATAGATTTCTCTTTGCAGAAAGACAATATGTATCGTCGTATGCGTCGTCTTATCTGTTTCGATATGGATTCAACGCTTATCCAAACAGAATGTATTGACGAATTGGCTAAGAAAGCTGGAGTTGGTGATAAGGTGAAGGAAATAACAGAACGTGCTATGCGTGGCGAAATTGACTTCAAAGAAAGTTTTAAAGAACGTGTTGCACTATTAAAGGGTCTTGATGCCAGTGTTATGCAAGAGATTGCAGAAAACTTACCAATTACTGAAGGTGTAGACCGTTTAATGACTGTGTTGAAAAATTGCGGTTACAAGATAGCCATTCTTAGTGGAGGATTTACTTTCTTTGGTGAATACTTGCAAAGAATGTATAACATCGACTATGTTTATGCAAATGAATTGGAGATTGACGAAAATAATAAATTGACAGGAAACTTTGTTGGAGATATTGTAGATGGCCGTCGTAAAGCTGAATTATTAAAGCTTATTGCACAGGTCGAAAAAGTAAATTTGGAACAAACGATTGCTGTCGGTGATGGAGCTAATGATTTATCAATGCTTGCAGAAGCTGGTTTAGGTATTGCTTTCCATGCAAAACCACGTGTTAGAGAAACAGCTGAGCAAACTATTAATACCATTGGACTTGATGGTGTACTCTATTTCTTAGGATTTAAAGATAGTTATCTTGGTGAAGCAGGAAAACTATAAAGCCTTATAGATAAATAATAATAAAATGAGGGTGTGTCAAAATTGATACATCCTCTTTTTTATGCACAAAGCCCCGACTTTCTCAAGCCAGGGCTTTGCTATTTCCTAAAGTTTTTGTACCTTTAGGCATTAAAAAAATCGGCTTATGTGACAAAAATGTGCTTATTTTAGCGTCGTTTTCTCTTATGTGACA
>NZ_JABZSJ010000087.1:0-6948 GCF_015262605.1 Prevotella aurantiaca
ATAATGATTATTAGGTAGTTACAAGGATTTTAAGCACATTTTTGTCATATAGCCCTTCTTTTTAATATATCTTTGCGACCGAATAATAATATTTTAAGATAACAAAATTATTATGGTTTGTCATTTAATTATAGCAAACAAAGGATAGAAAAAATAATAAAAAGCTATATGAAGAAAAAAGAATTTGTACGTATTGGTA
Organism: Prevotella aurantiaca; assembly: GCF_015262605.1. Taxonomy (NCBI): domain Bacteria; kingdom Pseudomonadati; phylum Bacteroidota; class Bacteroidia; order Bacteroidales; family Prevotellaceae; genus Prevotella; species Prevotella aurantiaca. The sequence continues at coordinate 200 of NZ_JABZSJ010000087.1, forward strand.
CTGCTGGTTGGAATGCGACTCGTTTAGTTTCTATTTCTCGTATGAGTGCCGAATTAAAATATATTAGAGAAGATGAGCTATGGTAATTTATCGATAAAGCCGATGAAAGGCACATCAGTCGCTTACTTCTTGGAAGTACTTCCGTAAAAGTTATATCATCGGACTTTGTCTTTGGGGTGCCGACAAATATGAAATTAAGCGTCAGATTCGTGAAATTTATAAGTTGCTTGATAATCCTAAAAGTACTTGTCTAACTTTCTTCTTTGCTAAATAAATGCTTATTTTTGAAACAACTAAACTATCGTTATTTATAAATTAGCGTAGTTAGGTTTTCCTTTACAAACAAGTCTTTTGCTACATTCTGAATGTCTTCTGCCGTAACTTTATCTATCTGTGCATAAAGGTTTGTAATATCTTTCTCCCAGCCATAATGTAGGTAACTCTTTCCAAAGTCGAGAGCAAAACTCTCACGACTATCACAAGCAATTCCTATCTGCCCCTTTATTTGTCGTTTTGCAATTTTAAGTTCTTCGTCCGAAAGAGGGCATCTCATCATTTCATCAAGTTCTTCATAAACTAATGCTAAACAGCGGTCAGTATCTTGCGGATCACAACCGAAATATATACTCCACATTCCTATTGCACTAAACGATGCAAATGTACTTTCAACTGTATATACCAACCCATTTCTTTCTCGCAACGAAAGGTTTAAACGAGCACTCATACCAGGTCCACCCAAAATATTGTTGAGTAAATAAAGTGCAATACGCTGTTTATCGTGAACAGAATAGCCTCGTGTACCTATCATAACATGGGCTTGATGTGTCTTTTTATGCACAACAATGTTCGATGCTTGGTATGTTTCTGCACCTTTTATTATAGTAGCCGTAGCATCTTCGGTATAATCGAGTTGTAGTGGTTCGGTAGGAATAATATCTCCTGAATACTGTTGCAAGAGTACAACAACTTGGTTGAAATCTACATCACCATAAACAAAGAAAACAGAGTTATCGGGACGGTAATATTTATTTGTAAAGCGCTTTGCATCTTCAGAAGTAAATTGGCGCACCGTTTTAGCAGTTCCAAGAATACTATGCCCTAAAGGAAGGTTTTTAAAAAGAAGATTCTCGAATTCGTCATAAATTAGTTCTGCAGGACTATCATTGTACGATTCTATTTCATCGCATATCACTTCAACTTCTTTTTCTATTTCCGTTTGCGGATAAACGCTTCGAAAAACAATATCAGATAGTAAATCTACAGCTAACGGAAAATGTTCACGGAGAATTGCAGAATGATAAACCGTAGTTGTTTTTGTAGTATAAGCATTTAGGTCGCCACCTACATTTTCGAGACATTTAATAATATCCAAACTATCCCTTCTTTCTGTTCCTTTGAACGTAACGTGCTCGCAGAAGTGAGCAATACCCTCTTCTGTTGTTGTTTCGCTTGCTGCTCCCACATTTATTTCGTAGCCACAATAAACTACGGATGAAGTAGAAGGCAGATGAATAATGCGTAAACCATTATCTAACCTTGTTGTGTTATATTTCATTATGGCTACAAAATTACTGATTTTCTTTTTGAAATATGACTAATTTGTGCTACATTTGCACTGAAAAAACTAACAAACAATATGATAGAAATAACAAATAAGCTCTACTATGTAGGCGTAAACGACCGCAACAAGCAGCTTTTTGAAGGCTTGTGGCCATTGCCCAATGGAGTAAGCTACAACTCTTATCTCATCGATGACGAGAAAGTTGTACTGATAGACACAGTAGAAGTAGACTTCTTCGTGCAATTCATAGAGAACATACGCGAAGTAATTGGCGACCGAAAGATCGATTATCTTGTTATCCATCACATGGAACCCGACCACTCGGGCGGTTTGGCACTTTTGAAACAGTATTATCCTGACATTCAAGTTATCGGAAATAAAAAAACATTCGACCTTATGTCTGGCTTTTATGGCATAAAGGAAAACACCATAGAAGTAAAGAATGGAGATGTTTTGGAATTTGGAAATCATTCGCTTCAGTTCTTTATGACACCAATGGTGCACTGGCCTGAAACAATGATGACATTATACAAAGGCGAAGATTCTGCACTTTTCTCTGGCGACGGCTTTGGTTGTTTCGGTGCTTTGAATGGTGGTATTATTGACAAAGATATCAACACAGAACCTTACTGGCTTGAAATGGTGCGCTACTATTCAAATATTGTTGGCAAATATGGTACACCTGTTCAGAACGCATTAAAGAAACTTGCTGGTGTTAAGTTCGATTATATTTGCTCTACACATGGTCCTGTTTGGCACGAAGAAGTAGAGAAAGTAGTTTCATTATACGATAAGATGTCGAAATATGAAACAGAACCTGGTCTTGTTATTTGTTATGGCACAATGTACGGCAACACTGAACGAGTAGCTGAACAAATAGCACGCGCTGCTTCGGCTGAAGGTATTAAGAACATTGTAATGTACAACATTTCAAAAACTCCACACAGCTATATTCTTCGTGATATTTTCCGCTACAAAGGTCTTATTGTTGGTGCGCCAACTTATAACAATGGTTTGTATCACGAAATGGAAGTTTTGCTTTCTGAGATTGATAACCACGACATTAAGAACCACTATATTGGTTGGTTTGGTTCGTATGGTTGGGCAAGTAGAGCTGTTCATGCTATCGGTGAATGGAACGAAACAAGAGGACACTTCGAAAAAGTGGGTGAACCAGTAGAAATGCGACAAGCTCTTAACGAAGAGGTGAAGGCTGAATGCTGGCGATTAGGCCGCGAAATGGCAGCAAAATTGTTGGCTGACAAGGCTTAAACGTATGCGCATAAGTATGAATACGGCTGATATTCAGTCGCAAGTTATCAATTTTTTGCGATTGCCATTGGTGGTGTTGGTACTTTTTGTTCATTCTAATTTTCATGGTATTGGCGCTGATTGGGACATTTTTTGGACAACTAATTCAACGGGAATAGGTCCACAACTTCCGTCTCTTGGTGCTATTATAGACTTTATATCGGGTTCGCTGGCTCTGCTGGCGAATCCGTTTTTCTTTTTCTTTAGTGGTGTTTTGTTCTTTCGTGAGGGAACATTTTCTCAGGATTTGTATTTGCAGAAGCTGTTAAGGCGGACATTTTCTTTACTCTTGCCTTACGTACTTTGGATTGCTACATTTCTTTTTCTTTTATCTGTTGCCGAAGGTTTATTGCCAAACTGGACTGCTATTGTGCATAAACCTATCGAGCAGTTTAGCGTTTCCGATTGGTTGTTGTGCTTTTGGGATATTAGTAAGATTGACGGACAGGGCGGAATAGCTGCGCCTTTAGTAATTCCCTTTTGGTTCATTCGCGACTTAATGGTACTTTGTCTTTTCTCGCCTATAATATATAAGGTGTTGAAATGGCTTACCGATGTGCGAAAAGAAGTGCCGACTTTGTTGTTTGTTGCTTTGCTTTACGCTTCGCGCTGGGTTCCTTACGATTTGCCTGGACTTAATTTGCAAGGACTTTTATTCTTTTCTTTCGGTGCTTTCTTCAGCATTAAGCAGATAAAATTTGTTGATGTTATGCGTCCGTTAAAATGGGGTGGATTGTTTTTTGCAGTGTTTGCGTGGCAGGTAGAGAGTGCTAACTTAATGTATGCAGGTCTGATTGTCTTCACAATTTCGATGGTAACACAGTTTTTAGAGCATCGCAAACGTCAAAATAAAATTGGATTTCCACTGCCTACATTCTTAACTGATGCTTCTTTCTTCGTATTTGCTTATCACACGATGGCGCTTGGCGGAATTATTTTCTTGATGAAACGTGGAATAATAGTTCCTCATAATACATTCGAGGGCTTTGCTATTTATTTGCTGAGTCCACTTTCGATGCTTGTTATCGGTGTAGCTTTACATTGGTTGCTCAACAGAATTGCTCCTCGCATTGTTGCTCTTTACTGCGGTGGCAGATAGAAGCAACAAAAATAATATTTTCTAACAAAAAGTTGATTGTATAGAAAATTATTCGAACCAACTAGGTTTTTGCATTCCTAATAATAATTAACCATAAGTAGGTATAAATGGAATAGAATGATGCCTCAATAAAGAAGATATCTTTATTTTATTTGCTTTTGAGCGTTTTAGTTAAATTGTCGCCCATTGGTTTCTATTATTTTTTGCTTTTTCATATAATATTTTCGTCTAGTTTATAGGTATCTTATTCCGTTATCATCGGCATGATAACGCATTATCATATGTATGAAAATTGATTATCATACGTCTGATAATGCATTATCATATGTATGTTAATTGATTATCACATGTCTGATAATGCGTTACTATCGGTATGATAATGGACTTTCTTACCGATAAGAGTAAGAAATGAAAAAGAAGATTTCTGAACTTAATCAGTCTATAATGACCGAAAAAGCAAAAAAAGATACCTACTCGAATTGACTCAAAATACTAAGTATAAGGTATTGTGCGACTTTTTCATATTCGGTAATTTTGCACCCAATTCAACTAATTTTATAAATTTAAATACTATCAATGATGAATATTAAATCAATTTTGGCATTATCATGCCTTTCTGTATTGTTGCTTACATCGTGCGGAAGCGAAGATGCACCAACTCCGAAACCTGACCAACCAGAAGATGTACCAACAAAAACACTTTCTTTCGTCACACAAAGAAAGACAATGGAAGACTACGACAAGTGGGTTTACGTTAATCTTGAAACTGGAGAAACTGTAATGAAAGATGATGTTAGTGCACAGGAATGGCGTACCTATTCGGAAGATGGTAAAAAGAAAGACCGATTTGGAACATACGACGTAACAAAAATGGTAGACGAACGCCCATCTAATGCACCTGAAAAATGGCACTTGGCCTTTCATGTTTACGACGTAATGACCAATGGCGGAGAAGCTCACATGTCTGATACAACCGACATAAACACCATTAAAACATTGCCAACAAACGTAAAATGGGTAAGCGATGTAAAGGCTTACCTTATCTACGATATGCGAGGTATGATGCAAAAGCCTGCCGTTCTCGGCTATATGAAAAGCTATGTGAACATGGGACTCTACTACTGGATGCACAAGGTAAGTGGTACCATGGGAGAATATACACTCACAATGGCAAAATCAGACCCAGAAAAGACACCCGTATTCCTTGTTAAGTTCAAAGACGGAAGCTATGCTGTTATCCAGTTTACAGGTTTGAAAGACGCAACAGGCAAGCAAAAGGAAGTCAGCTTCAGATATAAATACGTAAAAAATAATTAATCAGAAACATAGAAAGGAACTCTAAAAAGGTTCCTTTCATTCTCAATGACGTACGTACAATTGCATAGTTGTACGACACGTCTACCAATCAGTAACAATTAAATAATTAAAAACAAACAATGAAAAAACTATTACGTTTGACCATGGCGACAATAATGCTCGCCACAACACAAGTTAGTACAGCCCAAGTTAAGATGGCTCCCAACTATTTTCGCGCCGACCCAGCAGTCTACAAATACAGAATGGCGCAGGTAGTAGATTGGAAAGGTTCGGAAGACGAGCAGACAACAAAGTACATTTACGATGAACGCGGCTGTCTTATCAGAGAAGAATACGGCATGAACAAAACCCCTGCAGTTTATGTTTACAACTACTCATACGACGAAAAGGGCTACATGATTAAGAAAGAAGAAGTGGCTTTAAACACCAGCAATAACTTTCCGGTAACTTCTTCCAGACACATTTACAAACGCGATGAACACGGATATGTAACCGAATATACTCGCGCTACGCACCACGGCACTGAACCCGATGTAAACACACTTACCGAAGATGTCATTATGAAGTTTGTTTACGATGACCAAATGCGCCTCGCTCGTGTAGATATTCGTCAATACGACTATCCATTAGATAAGATAGAAGAAAACGTTGGACGCATTTGTAAAGTAGAATATGACGATAACGGACACGTCAGCTGTGTTAGTCAGATATACCCGGAGGGCGATGAACTTGTGTGGAAAGAAGAATTTAAATACGATGAAAAAGGTCGTCGCATTTCTATAAAGAAGGTTCCTGGTCCTAACTACACTGTTCAAGACCGACTGACATGGACATGGCACTACGATGATGATGGCGATATTGATGAACACGGTAGTAGCAATGGATTCCAAAAAGAATACGTATACGACAAAACAAAACTTGCTTCTGAAACATTTATGATACTCGAAGCTACCGAAGCTGAATGGGCATTGCAAGGTCCTCTGAACTGTACGCTATTCAAAGAGTTGCCAATGGAGAAGTTCTTCTCACATGCGCCGGTAGGCGAAACAACTGATGAATCAGAAATAACTTACGAGCCAACTGGTACAGCCAGCAGCATTAACGACATTGAAACCACCGTGAAACCGCTGCAAACATACGTCGTTAGAAATCAGCTCATGGTAAATATTCCAGCAAATCTTGTAGGAAAAACCTTGCAAATATTCAGTGCTACCGGTGCATGTATGCGCACTATTGCCGCAAATGGTTCGCAAGCAACACTCAACATCGAGAACTTTGCTCCAGGAATGTACGTCGTTAAAATTGCTAATCAGTCTGTGAAGTTCATCAAACGATAAATAAATGTCTGCTAATTGATTTAATCTTAAAAAGCGAAACATCAATTTGATGTTGAAAATAGCAAATGGAAAAGAGGGTGTGTCAAAATTGATACATCCTCTTTTTTATGCACAAAGCTCCGAC
>NZ_JABZSJ010000088.1:0-6923 GCF_015262605.1 Prevotella aurantiaca
ATTTGACAGTCTCCAGAGATTCTTAAGAGGGAATTAACTGAATTACCCTAATTAAGGTCTTGTAAAAAGACTGCAATTTTCTTATAACGTTATTTTAATTTGTAAAAGAAAATTCAAGTAAATACTGATGATACTTCTTTTGCGTCGCAATAGTGCCTATTTTACGTTGTAATAGTGCCTATATTGCCGTGCAATACAGGCTGTTTCTGAATGCAAAACTATGGGTATTGTAAATTGTTGGTATTTAAGTAGTTGTGTGTTAATTATGATAGTATTAAATATTTACACTTTTGTTTCTTTCTTTTCGTTCGCAAAGTAGGCCTCTTTTGTTGATATATTGCCTTACTTTTTTCATTCTTGTATGTAAATATTAGGGCTTTTATAAAAAAGAAAAAGAGGAGAATAACCTCCCCTTCAGTATATACTCTAAGCTGTATTCTACGCTATTTTAACGAATAAACAAGAGTTCGCGATACTTTGGTAAAGTCCACATTTCATCGCTTACAATTAACTCAAGCTTGTCAATGTGTTGGCGTATTTCTTCCATTTTTGGGGTAATGATATCGTGATAAGCAATGGCTTTCTCTCGTTGGCAGTCTATTTTGTTAGCTATTTTTCTTGCTTCAACAAGTTCGTCTACACCCGTTTCTATGGCCTGTATGTGTTCTGCAATATCCCTTAGTATCTTTACATTACGTGCCGTAAGTCGTTCTCCCTCTTCCTTTCCAAAGATATCAATCATCGAACTAACGTTTTTAGCCAGTCGACTTTGGTAGTGTGTGACGACAGGTATGATATGATTCATAGCCAAATCGCCCATAACACGAGCTTCTATTTGTATTTTCTTCGTGTAAGTTTCCCACTTTACTTCATTCCGAGCCTTGAGTTCATTACGCTTCATCACGTTCATTGCTTCGAACATTTGTACGGATTCATCGTATAAATAGGTATCAAAGCATATAGGACAACTTGATTCACAGTCTAATCCTCTCTGTGCTGCCTCTAATTTCCATTCATCGCTATAGCCGTTTCCATCAAAGTGAATTGGTTTGCAGGTCTTAATGTCTTGGCGAATAATTTCTATAATTGCACTCATCTGGTCTTCTCCTTGTTCAGTAAGTGCGTCTACACGTTGTTTAAAGTTTGTTAGGGCTTCAGCAACAGCTGTGTTTAAGACGATAAGCGAAGAGGCACAGTTCGCCTCTGAACCTACTGCGCGAAACTCAAAGCGATTACCAGTGAAGGCAAAAGGAGAAGTTCGGTTTCGATCTGTGTTGTCTATTAGAAGCTCAGGTATTTCAGGAATATCGAGATGAATGCCTTGTTTTCCTTTTACAGTAAATAGATTCTGTTTGTCAGCCTTTTCTATATGCTCAAGTAAATCAGTAATTTGTCTTCCAAGAAACGATGAAATAATGGCAGGTGGCGCCTCGTTTGCACCTAAGCGATGGTCATTCGTTGCACTCATAACCTATGCTTTTAGCAAACCGTTGTGCTTATAGACACCCATCAGAGTTTCCACAATGAACACAACAAATCGTAGGTTGTCGTTTGTGTTTTTACCACTTTTGTGTAACAATATACCCGTGTCTGTAGACAAACTCCAGTTGTTATGCTTTCCTGAACCATTGATTCCTGCAAAAGGTTTCTCGTGTAATAGCACGCGGAAGCTGTGTCGGTGAGCCACCTTCTTCATAAGTGCCATTAGCAACATATTATGGTCTACCGCCAAATTACACTCTTCAAAGATAGGAGCCAGCTCAAATTGACCTGGCGCAACCTCGTTATGACGAGTTTTTAGAGGTATTCCAAGTTCTAAAGAATGAATCTCCAAGTCCTTCATAAAGGCTTGAACACGTTCTGGGATAGTACCAAAATAATGGTCGTCCATTTGTTGGTTCTTAGCAGAGTCGTGCCCCATGAGAGTTCTACCAGTAAGCATGAGATCTGGACGAGCAAAGAATAGGTCTTCGTCTACAAGGAAATACTCTTGCTCCCAACCAAGGTTGGTGTGTACTTTCTTGACGTCTGGGTAGAAATACTGGCAAACCTCTTTCGCAGCATTATTCACTGCACGCAACGAACGAAGTAGAGGCGCTTTGTAATCGAGCGCTTCTCCTGTGTAAGAAATAAAGATAGTAGGGATACAAAGAGTGTCGTCTATGATAAAAACAGGACTTGTAGGGTCCCATGCAGAATAGCCCCGCGCTTCAAAAGTATTTCGAATACCACCCGATGGGAACGAGCTTGCATCTGGTTCTTGCTGTACAAGCAGCTTTCCAGAGAATTCTTCAATCATTCCTCCTTTGCCATCTGATTCAATAAAGGAGTCATGCTTCTCTGCGGTACCTTCTGTTAGTGGCTGAAACCAGTGTGTATAGTGTGTAGCGCCATGGTCTTTTGCCCACTTTTTCATACCATTTGCTACACCATCTGCAATAGAACGATCAAGCCGTTCACCATTTTCCATTACGTCCATCATCTTGTTGAAGATGTCAACAGGAAGGTATTTGTACATCTTATCGCGACTAAAGACATACTTCCCAAATTGTTCTGAAGGGCGTTCGTTAGTTACTTCTAATTTTACAGGACGTTTTCTAAATGCCTCTTTTACTACATCGAATCTTAAGTTATCCATATTTCTCTTTCGTTTTTTGTCGGTCTTTCTTTGCAAAAATAACTATTTAGTTGGAATTTTCAAAATAATTATAACGTTTTGATATATGTTTCAGCTTAAAAAATAATGTATATCATCTTCCTTTAAGCGAGTGTTGTCTTTCTTTTTAAATGGGATATAATATATAATAAGGTGAAATTGTTAAATTAGAACACTCATAGAACCTCAGTCAAATATTCTTTTTGATATGTAAAGCCCTTAGGATATTTTCTCAAACTACTAAATAATGAGTGTAGATGACTATTGTTTTTCTTTACAAAAAGTGATACTTCTTTTGCAGACCTTATTATCTTTTGTATTGGTTTATATCTTTTTTTTGTGTTCTTTAAGCATCTACTTTTTGCCTTATATGTTTATTTTTTTTGCTTTGCTGGAGATACTTTTATCGATTGCGTATATCTCTCTTTTGAAGTAATAGCATAAAAATAGCCTATGTTTGCTCACGCAGACATAGGCCTTGCCACTTAACTAAATAACTCAAAAAATTACTTGACTCAATTCTCGTAAGTACATTTTCATCACGAAGACGTACTAACTAACATTTGTTTGACTATTAACTTACTAATAACTATTTTGTATGTTTGTAATCAAAAATTGTTCTATAATTTGTTGCAAAGGTAAGGATAAAAAAGCATATCGCCAACAATTTGGTCATCTTTTTTAGTGTAATTATGGAAAATTATGGTCGTTCTAGTATTCTAGTGTATAATTTTGTTCTTTATTTCGCCTTGTGATGGTGTTTTTTAATACTATTTTCTTATATCTCTAAACAATGTGTTCGCTTTTTCTAGTGGGTTGTTTAGCGGATTTATTACAAAAGTACGATAACATTACGTTTTTGCTGTTGAGAGGTGAGAATGAGGATATTTTATTGTTCGTTTTTTCGATTCGCCTTCTTGTTCTCATTTTTTTTGCATATTGTTCTCATTCTTTTTTCTTCTTACTCTCCCTTCCTCTTATCCATCTTCTTTCTTTTTGACCAACAGAACTCCTCTTCTTCTGCTTCTTATTCGTTCTTACTCTCTTCTTGTTTTTCTCTTTTTTCTTCTGCTAATATAAAGGTAATGTCAGAGTATGTGATTCCCGATGGACAAGCATCCTTAATGTTTTTAATTCCGTCTTCAGGCGAAATGGTCTTTAGTATGCCTCGAATTATCTTTGCTTTCTGTGTATCTACGAAATCAGTAGCCTTCAGTTCGCCACTTGTAACATACCTTGCAATGTGGCTTACAATGGTTTGCGGTGTAAGACCGCGTTCTTTTGCAATAGCTTTTAAGTCCATTCCGTCTTTATAAAGTCTGTAACTTATAGCATGCGTAGCTTCTTTAGGCTTCTTTTCTGCTTTTGTTTTCCGCTTTTTTTCGCGTTGTTTGAGACCATCTTCATCGCCCATTGATGTCAGAATAGATTCTTGTTTGCATTTCAGATAGCGGCTAGTGGTGAAGTCTTCCTCCATCATATCCTCTATTAATAATAGCTTTGCCTGTTTTGTTTGTTCGAGTTCGGCAATGTTATTATCTATGCGCTTCATCGCTTCCTTATTCTTACTCTCCACCGTTTTAGTTATTTCAATTTGCTCCGAGAATATTTCAGTAAGCTCGTTGTAGAAGTATCGTGCGCCATTTCTGATTCTTTCAAGAAATTCTGGGCTGTGCAAATCTTCCGTTAGCATACCTTTCACAAGATGAATCCACTTTGATGATACGGTGAGAATGCGCTTTTGCAAGTCGTCTAAGATTGTTCGATGGAGTGCTATTAACTTTGCGTACTTGTGGAAATGCTCGACTAAAGTTCTAAAAAGTGCTGTTTCAAGTTCAGAAATTTCGTTGAAGTTGAATAGTTCCAGTATCAACATTCTGTAATATTCCTCTTTTAGCAGCGGTAAATTCTTAATACTCTCTGCTGCTCGTATATTCTGTTGAGCAATATAACTATCTACTCGTGTATCGTTTATGACAGCATTTTGATTCAATGGGGAGCCCAATACCAAACCTTCCAACGACCGACAGCGGCTCAAAGCCACATAAACTTGTCCCGAAGCAAATGCCTGCTGAGCATCAATGATGGCATGTTCGAATGTAAGACCTTGACTTTTGTGTATGGTAATGGCCCAAGCTAATCTCAATGGATACTGTGTGAAGGTGCCTAACACTTCTCCTTCAATCTGCTTTGTCCGTTCGTTGAGCGTGTAACGAGTATTTTCCCATGTTTGTGGTTCTACTTCTATGGCCTCATTGTCGCCGGGACAAGCTACCAAAATCCTATCTTCGTTAATGAAAGTGATGCGTCCAATCTTTCCATTGTAGTATCTTTCGAAACGGTCGTTGTGGATAAATATTACCTGCGCACCACATTTTAGTGTTAGTTCATAGTCTGCGGGGTAGTTGTTTTCGGGGAATTGTCCTTCAATTTGAGCGCAAAACCTATACGCTTCCGATTCTATTTGCTTGAGTTGATTGTTGTTTATGTTGTCGGCAATGCGATTATGAGTTGTCAGATGAATATAGTCGCTGCCTTCTTCAGGTTTGAAATTCAGCTGATACCGACTATTCAGAGTTTTGAAATCATCGTCTGTTACGTTGCCATCTCTAAAGTGATTCAGAATGTTTATGAATGTTTCGTCTTGTTGTCTGAATACTTTTGTAAGCTCAATCGTAACATATTGTATGCTTTGCAGTGCTTTTGAGTCGAAGAAATAAGGCGTATTATAATATCTACCCAGTAGTTCTTCCTCTTCAGGCTTAACTACTGGCGTCAGTTGTTGCAGGTCTCCTATCATCAAAAGCTGTACACCGCCAAACGGTTTATTATGTTCGCGGAAACGACGGAGCACCGAATCGATAGCGTCCATAATGTCTGCGCGCACCATACTAATCTCATCGATAACGAGTAAGTCAAGCGTTCGCATTATCTTTCGCTTTTGTTTGCTGTATTCAAAGCGCGGTTTTACCATGCTTTCGGGTACGAAAGGGGAGAGAGGAAGTTGAAAGAACGAGTGAATAGTAACACCTCCAGCATTGATGGCAGCCACTCCAGTAGGTGCAACCACTACCATTCGCTTTGTGCTATGTTGCTTAATGGTACGCAAGAAAGTTGTTTTTCCAGTTCCAGCCTTTCCTGTTAGAAAGATACTAATGCCTGTGTGTTCTACAAAGTCCCATGCGTTTTGCAGTTCTATATTCTTCTCCATTGCTTTAATATCGCTATCGTTCAGCAAAATTACGTAAAAAATGCGATGCTCGCAAATAGTTATTGATAAAAGTCAATCGGCTTGACGCATGGCAATAAAAGCGCCAATATTGAGCAATCTTTACTTAACTATTTGTGTAAAACACTGAGAAGCTGTAACTTTGTACACGTAGAAAAGAAGTAAGATATAGGCAATATGAGTGCAAATGGCGCTCAGTTTAAGGTAAAAAGAAAGTATTAATAGTATCAATGATAGTTGCAGTTGCAGCTGCTGGTGAAGCATAGGCACTCTGCAAGAATAAAGATTAGTTGATTAGTTATTCTAAGAGAGTAAATTATTTAAGTTAGTTGATGATTTGAGAAAGAGAAAAGGTGATGTATCAAATAAGGATACATCACCTTTTTCTTTCATCTATTTAAGTGCAACACCTCTACTTTCTACCTTCAGTTACCTTCGTTTTATCTTTTCGAAAATTGATAAAAACACAGTAATGGTATTTGTTTTTGGACGTTCCAAATATGATGTTATTCTGCATTTTATTGGTAAATAGAAGGGGAGGGAATTGTTTAGAATTTTCATAAAGCGTTATTCAGCGTAACTATTTGATAGTTAGAGTTTTGTGATAGAGCTTGTTTTGCATTATAAAAGTGCCTGTTTTGCATCGCAAAAGGGCCTATATTGCAATGCAAAGCAGGCACTTTTGTAATGCGAAAGCGATATTATCGTTTTTTATTGTAATTTTCTTTACAAAATGAAAGTAGTTCTTTTAAGTTTTTCTTGCGTAAGAAATGAGAGTTCTTGAAAGGCTAATGGTATCCGACTGGGATATGTTCTTTGCAGCAAAAAGATGGAATAGGTATAAAATAAATGCTGAAACTCTCAACGAGCTTCAGCATTTATGTTGTTTAACCTTAATTGTTCTTTTCTTTTGAATAGAGGAAACCTCACGGCCTCCTTGCTTCCTTTGTAATACAATCTGTTAAACTTTACCTTTAAAAAATAACTAAAAACCTAAATCTATTACTACTAACCTAAACAATCTATTAACCTTTTGAC
>NZ_JABZSJ010000089.1:0-6814 GCF_015262605.1 Prevotella aurantiaca
TAAATAAAAGCGTTCCGTGAGCTTTCAGCCTACCAAATGTCCATTACGCCAAAAAGTGCAGAAAGTGTTAAGTTCAAACATCTTTCTGCACTGTGTGGTGGTGTTCGGGATTAGTATTAACCTATCCCAAAAGTTTAATACAACCTTGCTGTTGTTGTAATGATATGATTGAACGGAGCAAAGTTTGCTGCATCTACAGGCTTGCCAGAAATATTTTCACCTACATAAACTGGGCGAATACAAGATGCTGCCTGTCTTTGTGGAGTTGCCCACTTCTTAGAACGCGAACCAAATTTGAGGCCTGTTCCGGTTGAAGTAGCTGTTCCATGGTCAGACCAGTATATAGCATGGAACTCACTACCCTGTCCAACGTAGCGATAAACCAAGCTTGAGCTGCCATCTTCGCGGTTACCTGCTATTGGCAAGAACAAACCTTTGTTAGCCAAAACAAGTCCTGTAACATCTTGATATTTCCACAACTTCTTACCAGTAGGGAACTTAGCGCTTGAGCCTATGTATGGTTTGTCGCTGATGTATGCACCATATATTTTATTACCCTTATCTGTATAGCAGTAGCCAGGTACGAAAGTTGTACTGTTAAGCAACGCTTCAAGCTGCGTTTTATTAGGATATGCATAATAGTAATTATGGTTTCCGTCTTCCGTCCAGTACTTTACTATGTCGCCATACGTAGCTTGACTTCTATCGTTAGTTTTGTTAATGTTAGGATAAAGTCTGCCTTTATAATATTTACCACTAATTTCTATTCCTGTGAAACCAGCGTAAGCAAGTGCCTTTGTAAGGGTCAAGGCATCTACAATATCTCCATATCGGAAGAGATCAAGGTCGTTAGGGTTCTGTGTGTACTTACCACTGCTGGTGCCAATGTACCAGAATTGCGAGCCAGGATTAGCTGCATCGTACTTAATAGCTTGAGTTCCAACCTTGTTATCAGCTGTTGGTGCATCAGCATAGTTGCTTATCCACCATTGCGCAGGAGCTATACCCCAATACTCTTGTGTGCCTGTCTTGTAATGAATGAAGTTACCTGTTGCCCATTTAGTGCCATTAACTTCAACATAAGGCTCTGCTATGATATCTTTTACAGTAATGTTTGTGCGGTAGTCGTAGCCTATATTGAATATCTTAGTAGCTGTTTTTGTATAAACTTTGTTAGGTGTATAAACAGTAACAGTGAATTCAGTAGACTTGTTTTCACCAATGAATGCTACCCAAACATAGCCACCTTGTTTGCTAAGTTCAGAACTATTAGCTATCGATACATTGATATTGTACTCCTTTTCGTCGGTTGTTCCAACAAACGAACCATCTTTAAGGTTAAGTACATCGTACGATAAAACACCATTTATCTTTACCGATTTGATGTTTGTAATCGCATTTCCGTTGCTATCTTTGAACTTCATTCCCCATATTGTAACCTTACGTTGGAGAGTTGAAGTAAGTTCGATGTCATTGCTGGTTGCTGGAGTTTTAGCGAGAGTAGCAGTACCCCAGTTATAGTCGAACTTCTTATCGATAGTAGAAAGCATACCATCTTGCTCGTTCATATTAAGCGAAACAGTGCTCTTAATCTTTACTTTCTGACCGTCTATTTCCGAAGAATGGTAATTAAGATCCACCTCTCCGTCTTTCTCATTAACGATATTTGGATCTACTTGCTCTACTGTTTGCTTGTCTTCGAGCGCTGTTGCAGGATAGAAGAGAGCAAGCTTATCTCCTTGTTTAATAGGATTTTTACTCTTAACTTCGCCTCTGAAGTTTGCAGTATGGCCACCAGCATCTTGTGTTGTTACCATACTGTAAGTAGATTCAGTACTCTGTTCGTTGTCTTCAAGGTTGTAAATGAAGATCTTATCGTTTGCTGCCCAGCTCGATACTACATCGTTGTTGGCATCAAGACCGAGCGTACGAGAAACAGCTTTAGCTGAATTTGCATTATCACCAGCGTTTTCGTTATCCACTTTCAAGCTAACATTATAAGAGTAGCTTTGCGGTTCTGTAACGCCACCATTGATATCTTCTGTATCGCTGCAGGCTGCTACTGCGAACAACGATATCGCTACGGTTGTAGCTTTCAATATGTTCTTTTTCATTGTTTTTTTGTTTTACCAAAATAATTGTTATCCTAATAATCTAAATCCCAAGTTGTAGGCTTTGCCAATTCTTCGTCTGCGCCAGGTGTTCCGTGTGTTGGATCGTCTTTTGTTGTCTTTTTATCACCAGGGCTTCCTGCAAGAATAGCTACCTCTTCCATGCACCGAATGACTTTGCAATCGGGCATAACATAATGTCTTCTGTTCATAATGATATGTCGTTTAAATGTTATCCAAAAAGGATTAAGTTTACTTTATTGACTTTGTTAAGCCTTTTTTGTAAATAGTTTATTTATTAAGTATAGTTTAAAATATGTAATCCGATGCAAAGTTATGTATTTTCTTTGAAATAAACAAGGATTGTTTTGTATAATTTTAAGTATTATATGAAATTATTTAATATAGGATAAGAAAACACATTATTTATTATTAAGAGAACTAACAACAATGATTTGGTTTTGTAAAATAAACAGAAGAAAAAAGTAATCGTAATTGTTTGGCGTTGCAAAAGCGGTTGTTTTGCGCTGCAATATAGGCACTTTTGCCGTGCAAAACAGCCTCTTTTGTGATGCAAAACAAGGGGTATTGTAAAGTGTTGGTAATAAGGTTATTACACATCAAGGTGCGTTTGAAGAAATATTTACAATTTTATGGGGTGTGAATAAGGTGTTTGCTTGTTTGTTAGTCGCCATTAACAGGCTTTAGAATAGGTGTGTGCGGTAAAGTTCTTATATGTTTATTATTGTGTATTTCTTTAATTGTTTAAATATAAGCATATAGAAAACCCACCATAGTTGGACAGATATCCTACTATGGTGGGAATATTTTAGAATGCTTTTAAGCTTATAAAAGCACTGCGTTTGTTACTTTCTTGTGCTTCAATGAAGCCTTAAATCGCCATTTTCTGCTATTATTTCACATTGGCAAATGGTGCGAAGGCTCTGTCTTCTCGACCATCGTCGCTGTCTAAGACAGGGCGGATAGCAGAGGCTTGAGCCTTTCCAGAATAATTAAAATTCCATTGTGTTGGTCCAAAAAAGAAAAATTCTACTTGAACAAGCCCCCCAGCTTCACCTTGCAAATATTGCCCATACGCTCCAGAACCCCATGTCATATCTCTAAGTCCAATGTGGTTATTACCTAATATTCGTCTACCTGTAATAGGCAAGAATAAACCTTTATTAACACGAATTAGTCCTGTAACATTCTTATATTTATCGTATGCTCTTACGCCTGTAGGGAACGCTTTAACCCTATTTGTTCCACTTTGAGAGTTGGTTGTAAAGTAGGCGCCATACACAATCGTACCTTTGTCAGTATAACAGTATGCTGGTTCTACATTCGCATTATTATATAATGTTTGTAATTCAGCTTTAGTAGGGTAGCGATACTTCTTGTGGTTGTTCATTGTATGGTACCAAACAAGGTCTCCATATTTCGCTTTTGTGCGGTCAGAGGTTTCTGGTCTTAAAGGACCATCGCCCACAAAGAACTTCTTCACAATATCTTTTTTTCCACTTTTGAATTTATCTGATCTAAGATTTAGTGCATTTTCAATATCTCCAAAACGGAAAAGATCGACATCATCATCGGTCTGAGTAGGTCCGTCTTCAAACTGTGACGATTGCAAAGTGCCTCCAGAAGCTACTGGTTTGCGGTTAGATCCTAAGCGAACGGCACGGCGTGATATCCACCATTGCGTAGGAGCGATACCCCAATACTCTTGACTTCCTTCTTTATAATGAATGAAGTTACCTGTTGCCCACTTTATTCCTTGCACCTCAACAAAAGGTTTTTGCTTAGCTTCTTCCATCTTTAAGAGGTCGCTTCGATATATTTTATCCTCATCGAAAGCAATAGAACTAAATTCCTTATAATAGCATTTGTTGCCCACATAAGCTATAACCACAACATCGGTATAGCTACCTGGAATGAATGCAGCATAGGTATAGTTTCCACCAACAGAGCTAAGCTTCTTGCCTTGGGCAGGCTTTAGCACAATGTTTGTTCTTTCGTCAGTTGGATTATTGTCCACAAATGCACCTGTTTTAAGGTTGAAAACATCGCTACCCTTAACGTTTGAGATATAGATAGAGTCGATATTTGCAAGTGGAGTGTTGTTGTTATCAGTGAAACGCAAGCCCCAGATTGTAACGATACGCTTCATGTTACCAATATCTAAGGTAACTTTCTTGCCGTTAATGCTCTTTGGTTGCTTCTTTGCCCACTGGAAATCGAAATGCTTACCAATGGTTTCTGCAGTGCCATCTTGGCGTGTAAGGTTTAGTTCAACAAGCTCTTGCGTCTTATTAGCCTCGTCATGGTAAGTTTCTTGTCCGCTTGCTGTAGCCGTAACAGGTATAGCTGTCTTATTATTACCAGTTAAAGCGCTACCTGGATAGAAGAAAGCTATCTCGCTATTTGTTGTAATCTGATTTCTTGAAGAGATGTCGCCATCAAATCGATTGAGCGAACCAGTTGATACATTTGATATCTGGCTGTAATCGTTGGCTTTAAGATTATCGTTTAATACATAAGCCATGATTTTGTCGCTTGGTGCCCATTTAGATGTCAGATTGTGTTGTGCATCTTCTATTAAGACACGACTTACAGGACTTTTTGCCTGTACATCTGATGCATCGGCAACTAAATTATATGTGTAAACAGTTGAATAGTCTTCGTTAGAGTCCTCAATACTGTCATTACATCCTGTCAATAAGGGTGCTGACATAAGGATGCAAGCTACGGGGAAAAAGATGTTTTTTCTCATGTTTCTATCAATCTTATTAAATACTTCTTAGTTTTCTTCATCGAACCACTGGAATTTTGAAGGCGACGCACCGAATGGATTAGGTGTGTTTCCGTTGCCTCCTGTTGGGTCTCCTCCCTCCTTTGGGTTTGTAGTACCTGCACTAATAACCATCATGTGTGATTCAGTTTGCATCTTAATGATGGTGCAAACTGGTTGAAGATAAGTTTCTTTTTGAGCCTTTACTGATGCTTTCATACTTTTTTTCCTTTAAATTCAGATTTGGTTATCCTAACTATAAAACCACAATCTATGCATTTTTCTATTTAAGTGGGTGCAAAGTTACACACTATTTATCGAATAGCAATAAATAAAACGAGATTATTTTGCAAAATTCAATATACTGGAACATTTTTTGATACAGGTCAAGTTTAAAATGAAAAACAGTGCGTAAATACAGCAACAAAATACTTCTTTTTTTGTAAAAGAAGTACATGCAAAAAGCGAGAAAAGTTGTTTGGCGTTGCAAAAGCGGTTGTTTTGCGTTGCAATATAGGCACTTTTGCCGAGCAAAACAGGCTCTTTTGCAATGCAAAACAAGGGGTATTGTAAAGCGTTGTAAGTCAAATTGTTACACGATAGTTGTAGCTTGAATAAAACTTTACATTTATATCGCTTTATTTTCCCTCTTGCTTTAAATGTAATGTAGCCTTCTTTAGTGCCTTTTTGGTACTATCTTCATACTTCGAAATATTTTGTCTTATAGTTTTAAAGTTTCTTAAAGAAGTTGCGTTTTTCTTTCTAAAACACTATCTTTGTTTTTATAATACATAAACTTATGCGTAAAACTATTTTCTTTTTACTACTTTTTTGCTTCAGTACAGCAAGTCTTTATGCCATGAATATGGTTAACGATAATGAGTGCTTCATTATTAGAAAGAACAGCGATAACCATGTTACAAGCAAGCAAAACGATAATAAAACAAAGCATAACCCTAAAGTATTAGTAACTCGAGAAGTAGAGGATTGTAATCCAAGATGCATAGAAGTATTGACCGAAAATGGGCCTTACTACTGTGATATGAAGGGCAAAAAGTTAGCAAATCCCACTAAAAGACATGTGTTTTATTGTGGTACAGTTGCTCATTGGAGATATACGTTGCAGCAAAGCAAAGGACTTTATCAGTTGCAAATCTATACTTTTGGGCCAGGAGCACCCGACGAAGAAGATGAACGCTTTATACTTTCAGATTGCCAACCTACCGATTTTGTTTCCTTCTTGACAGGAGATAAGGAATTTGAACGTGATGAAAATAGTAGTATCCGTGGCGACATAGAAATGCATGAAGAGTGGATAAGAGTAGGGAGAAACGGCAAATATGGTATCGTTGCCTACAATTATAAGCAGCCAAAGGATGTAAACCCCAAGAGAACAGAAAAGAAAATTAGTGATTATAAAAAGACTCTTTTAACCTATCCTGTCCTGAATATCAAAGGCAAAACATTGCTTCCGATAGTTCACGACTCAATTATTATGCGCCCCGATGGTTGTGTTTATATCTACAAAGATGGCAAAGTGGGACTTTTCCCGAGTAATACAGCACCTGTGTACGACAAGTTAGAGCAACGCACCCTCTCGTTTTATTACATTAAAAAAGATGGTATAGAAGGTTGGCTTGATATTAAAACCAACAACGAATATTTTATTTCATCAGACGAATAATATATTTAAAACTTATAAAAGGCTGTTTTCCAGGAGGTATAACCAACAGTTAGGGGTAAGCAAAATGGTTGTATAATTTTATGGCATGCAACGAACCACGTCCCCATATTCCCCAAGTTGTTACATGCCGAAATCGTCATAACTTTGTAAAGAAAACGCTACAAAAACATAATGTAGGGTAATTCAGTTAATTCCCTCTTAAGAATCTCTGGAGACTGTCAAATGCCA